>JAFKLU010000056.1 GCA_017304105.1 Sphingomonadales bacterium | reverse complement strand
AGCCCGGTGCCATCATGCGTGACCGGCGAGGTCTTCCCGTGCATCAGGCCACCGCGCACCACCTTGCCGCCGAAATGCTGGCCGATGGTCTGATGGCCGAGGCAGACGCCCAGGAGCGGACGCCCCGCTTCCGCGCAGGCCGCGACCAGATCCAGGCTGATGCCCGCCTCATTGGGCGTGCAGGGGCCGGGCGAGAGCAGGAAGGCTTCTGCACCCGTGGAAAGCGCCTGCCCGGCGGACATGGCGTCGTTGCGCACCACTTCCACCTCGGCGCCCAGCTCCATCAGATAATGGACGAGGTTCCAGGTGAAGCTGTCGTAATTGTCGATGACAAGGATCATGCGCTGCTTCTAGTGCGGGAGCGGGCGGATCGGAACCGCTTTTTTCCGGCCTGTCGTTCGCGTTATAGGCGCCCCATGACGCAAAGCGACGATCCCATCCTGCTGCTCACCACCGGCGGCACCATAGACAAGCTCTATTTCGACGCCCTGAGTGAGTATCAGATCGGCGATACGGTGCTGCCCCGCATCTTCGCCATGGCCCGCGTGACGCACCCGTTCGAGATCCGCGAGCTGCTGCGCAAGGACAGTCTGGAGCTGACCGATGCCGACCGCGCTCTCATCGCCCAAGGCGTGGCGCAGGCGCCGACCTCGCGCATCGTCATCACGCACGGGACGGACACGATGACCGCGACAGCGCAGGCGCTGGCCGGCATAGAGGGCAAGACGATCGTGCTGGTCGGCGCGCTCGCCCCCGCCCGCTTCGCCGAGAGCGACGCCACCTTCAATCTCGGCATGGCCTTCGCCACGGCGCAGGTGGCGCCACCGGGAGTCTATATCACCATGAACGGGACGGTGTTCCGCGCGGATCAGGTGGTGAAGGACCGGGGGAAGGGGGCGTTCGTCAAGCGCTAGAGGCTGGCAGGTGAGGCTGGCTCGATCTCGACCGGCTCGGCTTTCCGGTTTGCTAGACGACGGACGATCAGGCGCAAGGCTCGCATGTGCCATCGTCCACCTCGATCTGGAAGGTCGCGTGGTCGATGCGGAACCGGCGGCGCATCGCGTCATCCAGCCGCGCGAGGAAGGCGTCGCCGGGATGGCCGCCGGGCATGCGCAAATGGGTGGTCAGCGCAGTCTCCGTGGTGCTGATCGACCAGATGTGGAGATGGTGCACGTCCGCCACGCCCGGCTGTTCGCGCAGCCAGGCCGCGACCTTCGCCTGATCGACATTGGCGGGCACGCCGTGCAGGCTCATCTTGACCGCGTCCTTTAGCAATCCCCACGTGCCGATGGTGATGACGATCACGATGACGAGGCTCGTCGCGGGATCGATCCACAGCGCCCCGGTGAGCATGATGAGCAGCCCCGCCGCCAGCACGCCGAGCGAGACCAGCGCGTCCGCCGCCATGTGCAGATAGGCGCCGCGAATGTTGATGTCGTGTTTGCGCCCGCCCATGAAGAGTAGCGCCGTCCCCGCATTGATGACGATGCCGATCGCCGCGACGATCATCATCGTCTTGCTGTTCACCGGCGCCGGCTCGATGAAGCGTTGCACCGTCTCCAGCGCGATGGCGCCCACAGCGACCAGCAGCAGCGCCGCATTGGCGAGCGCGGCGAGGATCGACGAACTCTTGAAGCCATAGGTGAAGCGCTCGCTAGGCTTGCGCGCGGCGAGGATGGTGGCGCCCCAGGCGATGAGCAGGCCGAGCACGTCCGAGAGATTGTGCCCCGCGTCGGCCACCAGCGCCATAGAGCCGGAGATCAGCCCATAGATGCCCTCGATGAGCACGAAGGCGCTGTTGAGCAAGATGCCGATGGCGAAGGCGCGGCCGTAATCGGTTGGGCCGTGGTGATGGCCGTGGCCGTGGCCATCCTCATGCGCGTGCCCGTCAGGCGCGCGGCCGTCATGGTCGTGGTCATGATCGTGATGGCTATGGCTATGGGCGTGCATCAGCGGCAGGCCTATCAGAGCCGGCGGCGGGCTCCAAGGGCGGCGAGGCAGCGGCGCCGGACTTTCCCCCACAAAAGTCGCTGTTGTGGAAAAAGCGGGCGGAACCTCAGTTCATCGCCGCGCGCGCATCGATGATCGGCTGGGGCGAGAGCTGGATCGAGCCGGACCAGGGCCGGTCGAGATCGAGGATCAAGGCCAGGGTGAGGGTGAGCAGCACGAACAGCACCGTCGTGATGACCCGGTGGCGCCTGTCCTCCTCGCGGCCGAGCACATAGCCCACAATCCCTGCGGAGAGCAGCGCGAACAGGCTCACCATGTCGAGCACGCTGGCGGGCAGGCGCGCCATGCGCTCGGCCTTGCGGCTGGCAGCAGCATCGAACATCTCGCTCGTCGCGGTGACCAGCGTGGCGCCGATCGGCGGCGGCATCGCGGGAAGGGCGTCCTGCACACGCCGCCAGACCAGCGCCTGCGCCTTGGTCGTCTCGGCCTCGATCGCGTCTCGCTCCTGCGTATCGGACAGGCGCAGGCGGAGATCGGCATAGCCCTTCAGCGTGTCGCGAAGGGCGGCGCCCTGCGGGCCGGGGGCGAGCGTCGCGCGCAGCCAGGCAGTGCCGATCGCATTGCCTTCCGCCACCACCGCCTCGCGCCGCGCATCATAGCGGCCGAGTGCGAGCGAGAAGGTGAAGCCGAGCAGCAGTCCCAGCAGCGCGAGCGAGGCGGACAGCAGGTGGCCGTCCGAGCCCGACCGCTCAGGCCCCTTGTCGATCCGCTCGCGCAGCCTGCGGCCCAGCCAGGAAGCGAGCAGCAGTGCGAGGAAGAACAGCAGGGCAATGAGCCAGATCGGTGCATCCGTCATGGCCTGTTCGAGCATTGCCATTCTCGCTCCCCTCATGCGTGCCGGGCTTTTGTGCCTGATTGCGGGGGGCGAGGGAAGGGGGTGCGGGTTGGTCCGTCGGTGGGGGCGCTACTGCCCGAACCGACCCTCGCGCGCGACCTTCACCGCTTCTCCTGCGGCCGCGATCAGCGCGCGGGACTTCGCCTCGCATTCGCGCTGCTCATAGGCCGGATCGGAGTCCGCCACGATGCCGGCGCCCGCCTGCACATGCATGACGCCGTCCTTCACCAGCGCGGTGCGCAGCACGATGCAGCTGTCCATGTTCCCATCCGGCGAGAAATAGCCCACGCCGCCGGCATAGGGCCCGCGCGTCTCGGGCTCCAGCTCGGCGATGATCTCGCAGGCCCGCACCTTGGGCGCGCCCGAGACGGTGCCGGCGGGGAAGCCCGCAAACAGGGCGTCCAGCGCGTCCTTCTTCGGATCGAGCTTGCCGACCACGTTGGAGACGATGTGCATCACGTGGCTGTAGAATTCGACCGTGTAGCTCTCGGTCACCGTCACCGATCCCGCGCTCGCGACCCGGCCGACATCGTTGCGGCCCAGATCGAGCAGCATCAGATGCTCGGCGCGCTCCTTGGGATCGTCGAGCAGTGATGCGCGATTTTCCGCGTCCTCCAGCGCCGTCTTGCCGCGCGGACGGGTGCCCGCAATGGGGCGGATGGTCACTTCCCCGTCGCGCACGCGCACGAGGATCTCCGGGCTGGAGCCGGTGAGGGCGAAGCCGGGCAGGTCGAGGTGATAGAGGAAGGGCGAGGGATTGATCCGCCGCAACGCGCGATAGAGGTGGATCGGCGGCAGAGTGAAGGGCGTCGAGAAGCGCTGTGCCAGCACGACCTGGAAGATGTCGCCCGCGACGATATAGTCCTTCGCCTTGGTCACCATCTGCGCGTAGCGCTCGGGCGCCATGTTCGGCGTCATGACCACATCGGCGGGATCAGGCGCCGGATCGTGCGCGGGGTGCAGGGGCTTCGCCAGCAGGGCGGCGGTTTCCTCGATGCGATCCCGCGCGGCAGCCAGTGCCTTGTCCACGTCGCCGGTATCGGCGGCCCAGACCGGTGCCACGACATAGAGCGCGTCGGCCAGCCGATCGAACACGAGCAGCACGGTCGGCCGCACGAACAGCATGTCCGGCGTGCCAAGGCCATTGTCCGCCGGACGCGGCAGTTTCTCGACCAGGCCGATCGTTTCATAGGCGAAATAGCCCACGAGGCAGGCGAGGGCAGGCGGGAGCGCCGGATCGACATCCGCCCGGCATTCGGCGACCAGCGCGCGCAGGGCGCTCAGCGGGTCGGCCGAGACGGGGACGAAGGCCTCGCGATCGGTCCGCCAGAGCCGGTTGATTTCCGCCTCGCGTCCGGTAGCGCGGAAGACGAGGTCGGGGGCGAGGCCGATTAGGCTGTAGCGACCGCGCACGGCGCCGCCCTCGACGGATTCCAGGATGAAATCGCCGCGCTCCCGCTCGATGAGTTTCAGGGCCGCCGAGACGGGGGTCTCGGTATCGGCGATCAACTGGTCCCAGACGAGCGCCGAGCGGCCCTGAGAGAGGGCGGCGCGCGCCGTGGCGATGCTGTCCTGCAGATGCGTCAAGCCGGTGCGCCTATTCCTGAGCCGCGCCGCCGCCATTGGCGTCGCGCAGCGCCTTCTCGACGGTGGCCATGGCCGTGGCATTGCGCTCGACGTTCATGTCCTTCTGCACCGCGATCAGGAATTGACGGGCATATTCGCCGCCCAGCACATTGCCGAGGCCGGCGCGCGTGGAGGCGAGGAGCTGGGGCACGCTGTTCGGATCCTTGGGCGTGATCTTCTCCAGCCGCACGACCATGAAGCCCTCGTTCCGCTCCATCGGCAGCAGCTTGGCCGCCCCGGTCTTGATTGTGAACAGCGCTTCGAGCGGCGGAGCGATCTTGCCGGTCTCGCGGTTGGTGATGTCGGCGCGGCGCGCGTTGAGCGGCTGGCGTTGCACCGGGATGCTCAGCTTGGCGATCGCCGCGGCAGGCTCGGTGCCCTTGCTGAGCTCGGCGGTGAGCTGCGTGGCTGCCTGCCGCGCCTTGCCGGCCCCTTCGCTGAGTGCCCAGGCGATCTGCACGGCTGCCTTCACCTCGGCGAAAGGCGGCGGCCCGGCGGGCACGACGTCGGCCACCGCGAGGATCGCGGCCTGCTCGTCAGGCTTGATCGAGACTACCTGCGGATCATCGTCCGCCGACATGGCGAAGCCCTGCGTCAGCAGCGCGGCGACGGCCGGGTCCGGCTTGTAGGCGGGATCCTTGAGCGCGCGGCCATCCTTGATGATGAGCGGCGTCTCGGTGATGGTCAGGTTGTTCGTCTTGGCAAGCTCGGTCAGCGGCGTGCCTTCGCCCAGCTTGCCGTCAAGATCGTTCACGAAGGCGCTGAACAGCTGCTTCTGCTTGGCGGTGCGCACTTCCGGGATCAGCTCGGCCTTGGCCTGCTCCAGCGTCTTGCCGGCGACTTCGCGCACTTCGTCCACGCGCAGCACGGCCCAACCGAGCGGCGAGCGCAGCGGCCCGACCACGCCGCCCTTGGCCGCGGCGAAGGCTGCCTTGGCGATGTCGGCATTGGTCTGGCTGGCGAGCTGGCTCTGGTCCACGCCATCGATGCGCGTCGCGGAAAGGCCGAGGCCCCGCGCCACGTCATTGAGCGACTGCCCTGCCTTCGCCTTGGCGGCGGCGTCCTTCGCGGCGGTCTCGGTCGTCAGGATGAGCTGGCTCATGTCGCGCGACTGGCGCGCCTGATAGGTCGCGGCCTTGCTCTTGTAGGCCGTGGCAAGCTCAGCGTCGGTCGGCGTGGCGGCCGCCTCGAAGCGGGCGAGATCGATCGTCGCATAGCGCAGGCGGCGCTGCTCGGGCACCGTGAACTGGGCGGGGTTGGCGCGGTAATAGGCCTGCAGCTGCGCGTCGCTCGGCGGCGTCTTGGGCGCGAAGGCGGCGGACGGGACGGCGAACAGCTCGCCCGAGCGCTCTTCGAGCAGCATCGCGGCATAAGGCGGCACCATGCTCTCGGGCGTGCGCGCGCCGGCACCCACGGCGCTCAGCATCTGCTGCTGGAGGATCTGGCTCTTGATGTCCTCGCGGAACTCCTTCTCGTTGATGCCGCGCTGGGCAAGGAGCTGGCGGAAGACTGTCTCGCTGAAATTGCCTGTCGCATCCACGAACGCCGGGTTCCCCGCGATCTGCGCGTCGATCAGCGCCTTGCTGATCCGCATCCCGTGCTTGTCGCCATAAGCGATGAGCGCCTTGGAGGCGATCAGCTCGTCAGCGACGCGGCGCAGCCCGCCTTCGGCGAGGAACTGGTCCATCGTCAGCTCGGGCCGCTGCTCGCGCATGCGCTCGAACACGAGTTGCGTGCGCGACTGGAGTTCGCTCACCGTGAGCGTCTGGTCGCCCACGCGCGCCACCTCGCCGTCCGAAGGGCCGAACACGTTGAGGCCGCCCGATCCGGTCATGTCGCCGATGATGAAGGCGAGGGCGATCACGCCCAGAAACGCCGCGGCGATGAAACCGCCGATCTTGGAGCCGAGCATGCGGCGGAAGAAATTCATGGGTCTGCGTCCAGAAGCTATCGGGCGAAATGCGTGGCGCACGCTTTAGGGTCTGTGCCTCTGTTCCGCAATGGGCCGTGGGCGCGCGTGAGAGACTGGACAAATTGTTTCATGCCGTCCATCGGCTTCCCCCTGAATTCTTGAGGGAAAGGAACGCTGCTAGATGTCGGTTCGGCGCAAGCTCATCGCGGGCAACTGGAAGATGAACGGCCTCAAGGCGCAGCTCGGCGAGGTTTCGGCCATCGCCCCGCTGGCCGCCGGGCGCGCGGACATTGACGTCGCGCTGTTCCTTCCCGCGACCCTCATCGCCGCCGCAGCGCCGCTTGCGGGCGATGTGCTGATCGGCGGGCAGGACGTGCATCAGGCCGAATCCGGCGCCTATACCGGCAATGTCTCGGCGGCGATGCTGGTCGAGGCGGGGGCGGGCGGCACGCTCGTCGGCCATAGCGAGCGGCGCGCCTATCAGTGCGAGAGCAGTGCGGACGTGGCGGCCAAGGCGGCGCGGGCGCACGGCGCGGGCCTGATGGTTGTCCTGTGCGTCGGCGAGACGCTGGAGACGCGCGAGGAAGGCGACGATGCTGCCCATGCCTGGGTGGTGGACCAACTGCTCGCATCGCTGCCCGAGGACGCGGACCCGGAGTGGCTGACCATTGCCTATGAGCCCGTCTGGGCAATCGGCACCGGCAAGGTCGCGACTCCGCCGCAGATCGCGGCGATGCACGGCGCCCTGCGCGCCGCGCTGGTGGAGAAGCTGGGCGAGGCGGGCGAGGCAATGCGGCTGCTCTACGGCGGCTCGGTCTCCGGCGACAACGCGGCTGACATCCTGCACCTGCCCAATGTCGACGGCGCGCTGGTTGGCGGCGCGAGCCTGACGGCGGCCAAGTTCGCCCCGATCATCGCTGCGGCCTGAGGTCACGTCCTCTCCCCGGCCGGTTCCGTCCCGATCGGGGAGCTAAAGGTGCCCATAAGAGCTCAAACGCTCGGCTGCGCCGTCAGTCCCGCCTGAGCATTGCGCACGACGTCGCGCAGGCCGCGCACGATCTGCAGCACGGTGGCGGGCTTGCGCACCGAGCGGCAGTTGGCGAACTCCTGCACATACTCCAGATCCTCATAGCCAGTGCAGAACAGGAACGGGATACCGAGGCGCCGCAGCGAGCGGGCCAGCGGGAACACCGGCATGCCGGCAAGGTCCACGTCGAGGATCGCGACATCCGGGCGCTTGCGATCGGAAAGCAGGCGATTAGCCTCGTCGATCGACCCGGCAACGCCGAGGATCGACCAGCCGAATTCCTCCAGTGATTTCGACATCTGCATGGCGAGGAGCGGCTCGTCCTCGACGATCAGCAGTGTCCCGATCTCGCCTGCCGTGGCGCTACTCCCCTCTGGCTGAGACATGACGGGCTCTTCTCCCTTTTCCGCGTTCCGCTCCGCGCGCTGCGCCGACGCGATTTGCAGAACGTTTTCAGGGAGTTTCAGTTGCACGCGATAGCCGCTTCTGTCCCAATGATGTTCAAGGCTGCCGCAAAGCTGGTTCTGCACGATCTGCTGGATGAGCCCGCTGCCGAAGCCGAGCTGGGTCGGCGGCTCGACCGGCGGGCCGCCACTCTCCTGCCAGAGCATAGCCACCTCATCATTGGGCAGCAGCGACCATGACAGGGAAACATGGCCGGCGGGCGAGGAGAGCGCGCCGAACTTGACGGCATTGGTGGCCAGCTCGTGGATGAGCATCGCGATGGGCTGCACGGCGCGCGCCGACAATTTCAGGTCCGGGCCATCGAAGGCGAAACAGCCTTCATCGGCATAGGTGCCCAGTTCGTCCTCGATCACATGGGCGAGGGGAGCGCCCTTCCAGCGCCCGCGCGCGAGCAGGCCGTGGGCGCGGGACATGGCGGAAATGCGCCCGGCAAGTGACTCCGCATAAGCCTCGCGGGTCGGCGCGCGTGTGAGCGCTACAAGCGAGGAGACGATGGCGAGGATGTTCTTGGCGCGATGGTCGACCTCGCGGGCGAGCAGGGCCTGGGCCTCCTGCTGGGCCTTGCGTTCGGTGATGTCACGCAGGATCACGGTCGAGATGCGCTCGTGGCCCGTCTGCGCCGCCGAGATCGAGGCTTCCACCGGGAATTCCTCGCCATCGGCGCGCAGCGCGCTGATCGCGCCCAGATCGCCCATGCGGCGTCCGGTCTCGCCGGTGCTGGCGAAGCGCTCGATATGCTTGCTGTGACCGCTCCGGAAGCGCTCCGGAATGAAGCGCTCGATGGGCGTGCCCATCACCTCATGGGCGCTGATGCCGAACATCTGCTCGGCGGCGGGATTGAAGCAGATGATATTCTGCGCCTCGTCGACGCTGATAATCGCGTCCATGGCGGTGGCGATGATCGCCTCAAGCCTGTCATGGGTCTGCGCATGCGTTGCGCCACGATCAATGAATCCGGACGTCATCGACGAAGGGGCTCCCCGTCCTTGGAAATTTTATACCCGGAGCCCTGACTATAGTGCTGAAGTTTAAAAAGAAGCAACGAAAAGTCATGGGCGGGCGGACTTTGCAAGTTCAAGTCCGCCCGCACGCTGATGTCGCAATATCAATACAGGAACGGAGCGCGGTTTATCTTTCGATGCACATAGCGATGCCCATCCCGCCGCCGATGCACAGCGTGGCGAGGCCCTTGTGGGCGTCGCGCCGGATGAGCTCATAGATCAGCGTCGTGAGAATGCGCGCGCCCGAGGCGCCGATCGGATGGCCGATGGCGATGGCGCCGCCGTTCACGTTCACGATGTCCGGGTTCCAGCCCAGTTCCTTGCCGACCGCCAGCGCCTGCGCCGCGAAGGCCTCGTTCGCCTCGATGAGGTCGAGGTCCCCGATCGTCCAGCCTGCCTTCTCCAGCGCGAGGCGGCTCGCAGGGGCCGGGCCGATGCCCATGATGGAGGGATCGACGCCGCAGGTCGCCCAGCTCGCGATGCGCGCGAGCACCGGGGCGTTGCGCTTCGCGGCTTCCTCGGCGGACATGATGACCAGAGCCGCCGCGCCATCATTCAGGCCGCTCGCATTGCCGGCGGTAACCGTGCCGTCCTTGCGGAAGGCGGGGCGGAGGCCTGCCATCGCCTCGACCGTGGCGCCGGCGCGGATATATTCGTCCGCATCCACGATCGTGTCGCCCTTGCGACCGCTGATCGTTACCGGGGTGATCTCGTCCTTGAACTTGCCGGCCGCGCGCGCTGCCTCGGCCTTGTTCTGGCTGGCGGCGGCAAAGGCGTCCTGCGCCTCGCGGCTGATCTGGTACTGCTCGGCGACATTCTCCGCCGTGATGCCCATGTGGTAATTGTTGAAGGCGTCCCACAGCCCGTCATTCACCATGGTGTCGACCAGGCTCACATTGCCCATCTTGGTGCCGCCGCGCAGGAGCTGCGCGTGGGGCGACATGGACATGCTCTCCTGTCCGCCCGCGACCATGATGCTGGCATCGCCCGTGCGAATCGCCTGCGCGGCGAGCGCGACGGAGCGCAGGCCCGAGCCGCAGACCTGATTGATCGTGAAGGCGGTGCGGTTGACCGGGATGCCAGCCTTGACGGCGGCCTGGCGGACGGGGTTCTGGCCCTGCGCGGCAGTGAGCACCTGGCCGAAGATGACTTCCGAGACGTCGTCCGGCGCGACGCCGGCCTGCTCGAGCGCGGCCTGAATGGCGATGCGGCCAAGCTCATGGGCGGGCGTGTTCGCGAAGCTGCCGAGGAAGCTGCCGACGGCGGTGCGCTTGGCGGCGGTGATGACGATATCGGTCATTTCTATGGCGAGTCCCTTAGATTGAGGCGCCGCACGGGCGCGGATGTCATCTCTCGCGCGGCCTCTAGCATCAGCCGCCGCAGCGCGAAAGCCAATCGCTCAATCCTCTCCACAAGGCCTCTTCGGCCCGCCCGCCGATCATCATGCCGACATGGCCGAGCGAAAGGTCGATCCGCTCCATGGCGGGCGGGGTGGTGGCGGCGGGGACGATCCGGTCGCTCGTGGAGGCGATGGCGAGGGTCGGGCAATCGAGCTTGCCAGCGTCCGCCACCGTGCCGTTGATCGACCAGTTGCCGCTTGCCGTCATATTGGCGGCGTAGCAGCCTTCCGCAAGGTCGCGGCCTGCGCCGAGGGTGAGCGGCGCGCCCTCATTGGCCCAGTCCTCCAGGGCGATGAAGCCGTGATAGGCGGGGGTGCCTTCCTCCATTTCCCCGAACCGCGCATATTTGCCAATGGTGCGCTCCGGGTCGAGCGACCAGAAGCCGGTCTGGAAGACTTCCATGGGCACCAGGCCGAGGGCCTCGCAGCCAGGAATCGACTGTGCCCAGACCTGCGCGAGCTTCGCGCGGAACTCGTCGTCATAGCGGGCGAAGTCCCATGGCGCGGCGATTGCCGCGACGCCCGCGGCAGGGCGGCCCATCGCGGCGAGCCGGGCCGCCGCGCCGATCGCCAGCGTGCCGCCCAGGCAATAGCCGACCATCAGGGGCGGGCGGCCGAGCTGATCGAGCAGGGGCAGCAGCAGGGCATCGACATGATCGGCGAGATCGCTCTCCCGGTCCGCCTCCGTTGGCTCGCCCCAGTCGAGCAGATAGGCCTCGTGCCCCTGCCGCAGCAGGAAGCGCAGCAGCGACCGTCGCTCGGTCAGGTCCAGCACTTTGGGCGGATTGATGAGCGACGGGATCAGCACCACCGGCGCCCGTTTTGCTGCACTTGTTGCAGTTTGTGCAATGCCGTTTCGCGTGAGCAAAGCGGCGCGTCCATGCCGCGCAACATTTTCCGGCAGCTGGCGGTCGACCCGTCGCGGCGCCTGCTGATAGCGCCTGAGCCCGACAAAGGCTTGCCGACGTAATTCAGGATCTTGTGCCGTTACGGACCACAAAATGGAAAGAAACAACGGGAGCGGGCGCGGTCCATGTTGCGGTGCGGAAAGAGTCGGTGCTATGCTGCGGCGTCCGGAGGGCGGAGCATCAGATATGGCACGATCGAAGTCGGGTGGCGAATCAGGAACCATTGTCATCAAGAAGTACGCCAATCGGCGTCTTTATGACACGGAAACGTCCAGTTACATCACGCTTGAGCTACTTTCGCAGATGACGCGTGAGGGGCGCGACTTCGTCGTGGTCGATGCGAAGTCTGGCGAGGACATCACGCACAGCGTGCTCACCCAGATCATCATGGAAGAGGAGCAGCGCGGTGAGAACCTGCTGCCGGTCAACTTCCTGCGCCAGCTCATCTCGCTCTATGGCGATTCCATGCAGTCGATGGTGCCGCAGTATCTCGAAGCGAGCATGGAAGCCTTCCGCAAGAACCAGCAGCAGTTCCAGGAAGCCATGCAAGGCGCGTTCGCGGGCGGGCCGTTCGCGGAGATCGCCAAGCGCAACATGGAGATGCTGAACGCCGCGGCCAACGCCTTCAAGCCGGCGACTCCCAAGCCCGCGAAGAGCGAGGCGGCGGGCGACGAAGTGGCCGAGCTCAAGGCGCAGCTTGCGGCGCTCAACGCGAAGATCGACAAGCTGGGCGGCTGAGCCTTCCGCTTTCGCGCAACTTTTCTTCATTCCCGCATGAGCGGGAATCCCATTTTCGCCACCGCATTCGCCTTCGACCGACCGTCATTCCCGCCTTCCGGGGAATGACGGGTTGGTGTTTCCGGCTGGTCGCACTAAAGCCCTTCCAACCATTCACCACCACCAAAGCCGAGCCATGAGCATCCCCAACATCAAGCATGCCCTTCCCGTCACCCGCGCGCAGGACTTTGCCGCCTGGTATCAGGCCGTGGTCAGCGAGGCCGATCTGGCCGAGGAGAGCGGCGTGCGCGGATCGATGGTCATCCGGCCGTGGGGCTATGGCATCTGGGAGCGCATCCAGAAGCTGATGGACGCGCGCATCAAGGCGGCGGGCGTGGAGAATTGCTATTTCCCGCTGTTCATTCCCTTGTCCTTCTTTGCCGAGGAGGCCGACCATGTGGAGGGCTTCGCCAAGGAGATGGCGGTCGTCACGCATCACCGGCTGAAGGCGATCGACGGCAAGCTGGCGCCCGATCCGGACTCGAAGCTGGAGGAGCCGCTGGTCGTGCGTCCCACCTCCGAGACGGTGATCGGCAAGGCGATGGCGCGCTGGGTGCAGAGTTGGCGCGATCTGCCGCTGCTCGTCAACCAATGGGCGAACGTCGTGCGCTGGGAGATGCGCACGCGCATGTTCCTGCGCACCAGCGAGTTCCTTTGGCAGGAGGCGCACACGGCCCATGTCGACGAGGCGGACGCCCGCCGCGAGACGATGCGTGCGCTGGAGATGTATCGCGATTTCGCCGAGACCGAGCTGGCGATGCCCGTCGTCGCGGGCGAGAAGCCGGAGAATGAGCGCTTCCCCGGTGCCGTCGCGACCTACAGCATCGAGGCGATGATGCAGGACGGCAAGGCGCTGCAGGCCGGCACTTCGCATTATCTCGGCACCGGCTTCGCCGAGGCGGCCGGCATCCGCTATCAGGACGCGGAAGGCGCGCAGCAATTCGCTCACACCACGAGCTGGGGCACCTCGACCCGCATGATCGGCGGCGTCATCATGGTTCATGGCGACGATGACGGCCTTCGCTGCCCGCCGATGATCGCGCCCTATCAGGTGGTGATCGTGCCGATGCTGCGCGACAATCCCGATGACGAGGCGGTGCTGGCCTATTGCGCCGATCTGGCCAAGGCGCTGGGCGAGGTGGACGTGTTCCGCGAGCCGCTGCGCGTGCTGCTGGACAAGAAGCCGATCAAGGCCGCCAACAAGCGCTGGTCCTGGGTGAAGAAGGGCGCGCCGATCATCGTCGAGGTGGGCGGGCGTGACGTGGCGGGCGGCAACGTCTCCGTGCTGCGCCGCGACCGGCTCTACAATGACGCGGGCAAGCTCGCGAGCGAGATCCTGTCGAAGGACGATTTCATCGCGCGCGCTGCCGAGACGCTGAAGGACATCCAGACGTCGCTCCATGCCGATGCGAAGGCGCGGCTGGAGGCGAACATCCGTCGCGACATCACCGACAAGGTCGCGCTCGCCGGGGCCTTCACGGGCGACAAGCCCGGCTGGGTCGAGGTCGAATGGGCCAAGCCGACCGGCGCGGCGCTCGATGCGGTCGAAGAGTGGCTGAAGGGCGAGAAGCTGACCCTGCGAAACACCCCGCTGGACGCTGCGCCGGCGACGGGCACCTGCGTGTTCACCGGTGAGAAGGCGGTGGAACGGGTGATCGTGGGACGGGCCTACTGACCCTCCGTCATCGCGTCTTGGCTTGTGTCGACCGCCCCATTCATGGGGCGCCGGGCTTCTTCCTGTTCTGCGCCATGGCTTGCAGAACCGCCTTGGACGCTGCCGAAGGAGCCTGAGGGGGTAACAGCGGTCCCTGCCGTCATGCCCGCTGGACGCAGCATCGGTAAGCGGCTGCTGCATTTTTACGGGCGGGCAGGCGGTGAGACGAGGGCGTCGGCCTCGCGCTCCCCATTGCCCTACCTCAGGAAATAAAAGGAAAAATCGTCCGGCAAACCGTTAAGTCCACTTTCACACATAGTGGATAACCATGTCCGCCATGAAGAGTCTCTGGACGAGTGGCTGCCTGCGATCGTTCGCGCAAGCTTCAATCCTCCTTGGCACAATCGCCGTGGTGACGCTGATGCCGCCGCGTCAGGGTGCGATCCTGATCGTCTCCCTGTCCGGCCAGAATGAGGGCCAGATCGCCCGATGGGCAATCGATCATCAGGCCCGGCTGCTCGGGCCAGGGCCATGGAAACATTCGCTGATCGTCGTGGGTGAGCGCGCGGCTCTGCTCGGAGCATCGGTCGATGAGGGAGCCCTTTTGCTGCCGGGTGCTGCCGGCTGCGGCAAGGAGGGGTGGGCATGAGTGCGGAGACAGACCGGGCGCTGGCGCCGCTGCGCCTGCGCGGCGGACGCATCGTGGTATTTTTCATCTGGGTCAATGTTCTGGCCATCGTTCCCACGGGGCTGATCCACAATCATGGCGATACGTGGCTTGTCCTCGCTCTTGGTCTTGCCAATGCGGCGCTGCCCACCTGGCTGATCTGGCGCCGTCAGAATGATGGACAAAGCCGATACGTCCTGTGCCTCGCGCTCATCCTCTTCCCCATGCTCTACGTCTATCTGTTTCGCGGGGATCCCTGGCAGATGGAAATGCACATGTATTTCTTCGTGTGCTTCTCGCTGATGGTCCTCCTGTGCGATCCGCGCCCGATCATTTTGGCGGCGGCCGTCACCATCCTGCACCATGTGCTGTATCCTGATCGCGGTCATTCGCCAGATTACCGAGCAGACGGTGGAGACGCGCAAGGCGCAGGACGATACGGAAGCCGCGCGCGAGCAGGCGGAGGAGGCGCGGATGGCCGCCGAACAGGCGCTCGAGGCGGCGCGGGTTGCGGAACTGCGCGCCGAGACGGAAAACCGCAGCCGACTGCTTGCCGAGGCGGAACTCAAATCGGCGAGCGATCGTCGCCGCCTCGTGACGGCCGACGATATCGAGGCGAGCATCGGCGCGCTGATCAGCGATCTTGGCACCGTGGCCGCGCATTTCAATCACCAGGCGCTGGACATCACATCGGTCTCCGGATTGCTTGCCGATGAAGCGCAGGCGCTGCGGGTGGCATCGGAAGATGCGATGCGGTCGATCACCAGCATGGCGGCCAACAGCGAACAACTGGCGGACTCGATCCGTGTCGTCGGCCGGAATGCCCATCAGGCGCAGGATGTCGCGGCAGCCACGGCGAGCGCGATCGCGAAACTCGGCCCCGGCATTGCGGTGCTGAGCCAGGAGGTTGATGCGGCGCAGAGTATTTTGCAGATGGTGAGCAACATCGCCAACCAGAGCAATCTGCTCGCGCTCAATGCCAGTATCGAGGCGGCGCGGAGCGGCGATGCCGGCCGGGGCTTCGCGGTGGTCGCCGGCGAAATGAAGCAGATGGCGGTGGCCACCTCGCGCGCCGCGAGCGAGATTTCGCAGAAGCTGCGCGGCATCGTCGCGGCTGCGGACGCTTTCCGGCTCCAGCTCGACATGTCGACCGGCAGGGTCGACGAGATTACCGACAGCAGCAGCGCCATCACCGCAGCGGTGGAAGAACAGCAAGGAGCGACGGAAGCGATCGCCCGGGGTGCGGATGCCGTGTTCGCCAAGGTCTCGCAGACGGACAGCCGCAGCCACCGCCTCAACGAGGCCGCCGGCCGCAACCGCGCCATCGCCGACACCACGATAAAGCTTGCCGATCAGCTCGATGAGCGTTCACGCGCATTGAAGGCGCGGATGGAAGGACTTCTCCTGCAACTGAGGGCGGCCTGAGCCCCTGTCGGGTGAGGTCCATCGGCGATAGACTGTCCTCCGAGCAAGGGGGGAGCGGGCATGATCATCGAGATTGTAGGGCAAGCCGGTATCGGAAAGCTCACTGTCGGTCGCCTGCTGGCCGCGCGTCTACCGGGCAGGCTGCTCGATAATCACAGCATCTACAATGTCGCCTTCGCGCTCACCGAATTTCGCTCCGAGGCCTTTTACCGCACGGTGCGCGCGGTGCGCGACATCGCCTGGCAGACGGCACTGGAACTGCCGCCGGAGGTGCCGCTCATTCTTACCACCGCTAATGGCACCTTTGCCTGGTGGCGCGAGGAATGGCGCGATGCGGTCGTCCATCTTGCGCGAGGGCGCGGGGCGCGCCTGCTCGTCGTCCATCTGCTTTGCTCGGACGAGGAGAACCGCCGCCGCATTGCCTCACCGGATCGGCTCGAACGCCGCAAGCCCGTGGACCCCGCGACGGTGGACCGCAATGGCGAGCGTGTCGCGATGCTCGATCATGGCGATGCGCGGCTGGAGCTGGATGTCACGAAGCTGACGGCGGCGGAGGCGGCCGATCTCATCGTGGAATGGGTGCGGGACCAGTCGTCCTGAGCGCCAGCCATGAATTGCGGGAAAGCGGCCTGGTGGGCGCGCCCTAGCGCTCCATCAGGCGCGGCATCAGCTCCACGAAGTTGCACGGCCGGAACCGGCTATCGAGCTGGTGGACGAGGATCTGGTCCCAGCCGTCCTTCACCGCCCCGGTCGAGCCGGGGAGGGCGAAGATATAGGTGCCCCGCGTGACGCAGGCGCAGGCGCGCGACTGAATGGTCGATGTGCCGATGGTCTGGAAGCTCAGCCAGCGGAACAGCTCGCCAAAGCCGGGGATGGGCTTGTCCTGGATCGTCTCGATCGCCTCGGGCGTCACGTCTCGGCCGGTGACGCCGGTGCCGCCTGTGGTGATGATGACGTCGATTTCGGGATCGTCGATCCAGCGGTGCAGATGGGCGAGGATCGCCTCGACGCTGTCGATGCTGATCTCACGCGCCTTCACCACATGGCCGGCGTCCGCGATGCGCGCGACGAGCGTATCGCCCGAGCGGTCGTCAGCGAGCGTGCGCGTGTCCGAGACGGTGAGCACCGCGATGTTGACCGGCAGGAAAGGCCGGTCCTCGTCAATGGCCATCAATCCGCCCCGAAGGAAACGCCCGTGCGGTTCATCCGCACCGCGACGGTCTTGCCGCCATTGGGGAAGCGCGTCCAAAGGCCCTGCGCCATGGCCGCGAGCGCGGGGGAGGTGCCGGTCTCGTCCATCTGGTAGATCCAGTAATTGCGCAGCACCGCGTTCAGATAGGCGCGAGTCTCGTAATAGGGCACGGACTCGATGAACAGCAGCGGGTCGCCCTCGTCGCGCACCTGCACGTTCCAGCGCTCAATGGGTGTCGGGCCTGCATTGTAGGCGGCGACCACCTTGGGCAGCAGGCCGCCGGTTGCGGGCATCTCGCTCAGCTTCTTGAGGTAAAGCTGGCCGAGCGCGAGATTGACCGAAGGATCGTAGAGCTGAT
>JAFKLU010000055.1 GCA_017304105.1 Sphingomonadales bacterium | reverse complement strand
TGTCGAGATCGCCGCCGGGATCGACCAGAGCGCCCTTCATCGTGGCGGTACACCAGATGAGCGAGCAGTTCTGCTGCAACGGCGTGACGGGGACAATTGCCGCGCGCATCGGCGGAGTGGCGGAGGACGAAGCTTCGGGAGAGGACATGGGCCGAATCTGGCGGGACGCGGCCCTTAAAGCAAGGCCCCGCGGTACTTTCGCACCGCAGGGCCCGGCTTTTGCGAATGCGGCAGCGCTCAGTCTACTGTGACGGGCGGTGCCTTGCCATCCATCGGATAGCCGAATTCGACGTCTTCCGGCACGGCGCTGCGTTCTTCGCCATATTCGTTCACATTCGCCCGACGCAGGTCGCGCTTGTAGCGCTCATAGTCGAACTCGGTGCCCCGGTGCAGCGCGTAGCGATTGTCCCAGATCAGCATGTCGCCCTGCCGCCACTTGTGCGCGTAGACGAACTTGTCCTGACTGGCGAAAGCGAGCAACTCGTCGATCAACGCTTGGCCTTCCTTGTCGTCCATGCCCTCCACACGATAGGCGTGGCTGCCCACGAACAGGCTCTTGCGGCCCGTGGGGCCCACTCGCACCATCGGCTGTTTGGCGCCCGGCCAGGAGGCCTTGAGGCGCTCGACTTCCTCCGGATCGACGCCGCCCTTGATGCGGCTGGCAAGGAAGCTGTGTTCGGCGACGAGGCTTTCGATCCGATCCTTCGTCTCCGGCGGCAGTTCGTCATAGACATGGCGCAGGTCCACGAACTGGGTATCGCCCCGCTCGGGCGGCACGATCACGCCGCGCAGCATCGACCATTTGCTGGGCATGTCGTTGAAGCTGCTATCGGCGTGAAACAGCTCATTGCCCTTGGAGAATTTGGCGCGCAGCGATTCCCGCTCGATGATCTCGCCGTTGATGTCGAGATTGGAGGCGTCATAGAGCCCATAGGCCATGCGGCGGGGCGTGTCCGGATTGAACGGCCCCGGCAGCTCCAGCGGCCCGAAGGCGCGGGCGAAGCGCAGATGCGCCTCGTCGCTGATGACATCGCCGCGGATGCACAGCACCAGATGCTCGGCCATCGCCTCCTCGACGAGGTCGATCAGTTCCTGCGAAGGCGGCTGGGAGATATCCGCACCGATCAGCTCGGCAGCAAAGATGGGGTGCAGCTTTCTGACTTCCATGGCTCGTCTCCTGCGGCCGGCATGACGCACCTGCCGACTCGATATGATGCGATCTCTATTAATTCAGCTTTGAATTATTTGCAAATGGCGCGGTGGTAGCCCTGTGCACGCGGCCCGCCGTTCGTGTCGAGCGAAGTCGAGACACGGGGCTCTGCGCTGAACGTGTCTCGACTTCGCTCGGCGCGAACGGTGAGGGCGTGAAAAGAGAGAGTGAGAGGCCCCGCCTCAGGGGTCGACGAGGATGATCCGCAGGTCGTTCACATTGGTCTGCGTCGGCCCCGGCACGAACAAGGCGCCGATTTCGCCCAGAGCGCCGCCCGCGTCATTTTCCGCCAGCGCCGCCTCGACGTCGATGTCGTTCTCTTCCAGCTCGAAGGCGGTGTCGCCGTCGATATAGGCCCCGGCCACGTCGCGATTGCCATCCACGCCGTCCGTGTCCGCCGCCAGCGCCGCGATCCCGCTGATGCGCTTAACCGTGTCGGCAAGCGCGAGCGCATATTCCTGATTCGGCCCACCGCAGCCCGCGCCGCGCACCGTGACGGTGAGTTCCCCGCCCGAGATCAGCGCGCAGCGCTCGCCCGCCGCATGAGCGCGGATCGCCTCCGCTCCGTGCGCGCGGCCCACAAGCTGCGCTTCCCCGGTCGCCTCCCGCGCGAGAAAGACCGGCACATAGCCCTGGTCAGCAAGGAAGCTCGCCGCTGCGTCGAGCGCATCGTCCGGCCGCACGACGACCCGGAAGCGGCTGCGCGCGAGGCGCGGATCGTCAGGCTTCACCGACTCGCTCCAGCCACCCGGATCGGCGATGCCATAGCGCGCCAACACGGCCTGCGCGTCGGCAATCGTCCCCGTGTCGCCCACTGTCGGCCCCGAGCCGATATCCTCCGGCACGTCGCCCACCACGTCCGACACGGCGAGGGTCAGCACCTGCGCGGGGAAAGCGGCCGCTGCCAGCCGCCCGCCCTTGATGCGGGAGAGATGCCGCCGCACCAGATTGATCTCGCCGATATGCGCGCCCGAGCGCACCAGCGCCCGCGTCACCGCCTGCTTGGCAGGCAAATCCAGCGGTGGCGAGGGCGCAGCCAGCAGCGCCGAGGCCCCGCCCGAGAGCAGCACCAGCACCAGATCATCCTCGCTCGCCCCTTCGGCCAGCTCCAGACAGCGCGCCGCCGCACGCTGGCTCGCTTCATCCGGCGTCGGATGGCTCGCCTCGATCAGCTCGATATGATTGAGCGGCGATCCATAGCCGGTGCGCGTCACGGCGATGCCGGTCGCGTCCGGCCAATGCGCCTCGACCGCCCGCGCCATCGGCACCGCGCCCTTGCCCGCCGCGATCACGATGACGCGCCCGGCCGGCTTCTCCGGCAGCGCGGCAATGATCGTCTCGGGCCGCTTGCAGGCCTCCACAGCGGCCGTATAGGCCTGTTCCAGCAGCGCGCGCCGGCTCGTCCCGTTCATTTACTTGCCGGCCAGAAAGTTCGCGACATTCTCGCCGGTGCGCCGGGCAAGGTCCGTGACCGCCTGCTCGCTGAGCCAGGCAGAATGCGGCGTCACGATCACGTTGCTGCGCCGGGCGAGGCGCAGGATCGGGCTGTCGGCCGGTGGCGGCTCCACCGGCGCCACGTCGATGCCCGCCCCGCCGATGCGGCCATTCTCCAGCGCGCCTTCCAGCGCGTCCAGATCGATGAGCGCGCCGCGCGCCGTGTTGATGATCATCGCGCCCGGCTTCATCGTGGCCATGCTGTCCGCGTTCAGCATGTGCCGCGTCTCGTCCGTGAGCGGGCAATGCAGGCTGATGATGTCGCTGGTCGCCAGCACTTCCTCGAAGGCGAGCTTGCCTTCCCCCGGCGCGGCGCCCTTGCGGCCGGCGAACACCACCTCCATGCCGAGCGCGCGCGCCCGGTCCGCCACCGCCTGCGCGATCGCGCCGCTGCCGAACAGGCCGAGCCGCTGGCCGGTGAGATCGCGCACGGGCGCGGCGAAGACGGTGAACGCCTTCCCATTCTGCCAGCGCCCATCGATGACGGATTCGCGGAACGGCACAAGCCCGCGCACCAGCGCGAACATGAGCATGACGACATGCTCGGCGACCGAGGTGCCGGCGTAGCCCACCACATTACGCACCTCGATGCCCTGCGCCCTGGCTGCGACGCTGTCCACGACATCGGTGCCGGTCGCGGTGACGGCGATGAGCCTGAGATCGGGCAGCTGCGCCAGCGTGGCCGCGTCCAGCTTCACCTTGTTGATGATGGCGACCTGCGCGCCCTGCAGCCGCTCGATCACCTCGTCGGGCTCGCTGAACTGATGCTCGATCCACTCATGCGGCAGATCGGGACGCGGGATCTCGAAGCTGCCCATGGTCATCCGGTCAAGATGCACGATCCGGGGCAGCGCGCCGTCCTTCGTGTCACCGCCAGTCGCCATGTCCGTCCTCCCGCTCGATCGTTCGCCGTGCAATTATCGACGGCATGCGAGCAAGTCCAGCCGGGGGAAGAAGAAACCTATGCTGATAGTTAGGGGGCCGAATTCGTGTCCCGATGGGCGCTACGGCTATTCCGCGCCTTCGCAGATAAGCCGCATCAGCTTGTCCGTCACCTCGTTCACCTGATCGAGTTCGCCGTCCGTGAGCGACTTGAGGACCGAGGCGCGGAAGAGGTGCGCCACGCGCATGATCTCCTCAAGCGCCTTCTCGCCCTCGGGGGTGAGTTCGATCAGCTTCGTTCGCCGGTCGGTCGGGTCCTGCCGGCGCACGACCAGCCCATCGGCCTCCAGCGTGTCGAGCATGCGGGTGAGCGTCGGTCCCTCGATGCCGATGCGCTTGGCGATGGCGATCTGCGCGCTCGGTTCGCTCGCGCGGGCGATGGTCGAGAGCGCTTCCATCCGCGCCGTGCCGTAGCCGAGCGGGCGGAGCTGCTCGTCGAGCATCGCTCGGTAGCGCCGCGCGACCAGGATCATGCGGTAGGTGAAGCCATATTCGCGGTCCATCCGCGACGTCCCGTGGAGCGACGGCTTCCTCTCTGTCTCATCTCCGAGGCCTTGGCGCGCTTCGGTCAATCTCAAGCCCCCGATCATGTGATCGCGAATAATTATGTCCGTCATCGACATGTTTGTCCCGCTCGTCAACCCGCGCCGAGGGCGCCCTTCCGACCGCAGGCCAATATCGGGTTGACGATGTCCGGGATGTGGCGGCAGATGGGGCCAGTCCGCCCGTCCTGTCGGAAAGGACGACCAATCTTCATGGGAGCCGTTTCATGTCAAAGCTTCGCCATGCCCGCCTGATCGGAGCCCGGTCCGCAGCGCTCAGCCTCGCCGTTCTGCTCGCCGCATGCGGCGGCCAGCCCGAGCCGGCCAACAATGCTGCGGCGACAACGGACAATGCGTCCAATGAAGCGGCCAGCGCGGCGGAGAATGCCGCCGCGAACATCGCCGCGCCCGCCAATGCCGTAAACAGCGCCGCGCCGGCGGCCGCGGCCAGCCCGACGCCGACCCCCACACCCACGCCGTCCGCTTCCGCCACGCCCGAGGCGAAACCGGTCGCGGCCGCATCCGGCGGGGACGCCGCCAATGGCGCCAAGCTCTTCGCGCAGTGCAAGATCTGCCATGCCGTCGAGCCGGGCAAGAACGGCCTTGGTCCGTCGCTGCACGGCGTGGTCGGCCGTAAGGCGGCGACGCTGGCCGGCTTCAGCTATTCGCCCGCGATGAAGGCGAGCGGCCTCACCTGGTCCGACGCGGAACTCAACGATTATCTGCGCGCGCCGATGAAGGCCGTGCCGGGCACCAAGATGGCCTTCGCCGGCATCGCGAACGACAAGAACCGCGCCGACGTCATCGCCTATCTCGATACGCTGAAATGAGCCTGACCGCGCCCCCTGCCCGGCGCGGGGGGCGCGGCTCGCGGGTTCAGACCTCTTCCTCGACCGGCGCCGTGGGCCCGTTCTTCAGGATGGACTCGATCGCGCCTCGGGCACTCGCCTTGCTCGAATAGCCCTCGGTCCAGAAGATCACTTCGCCGTTATACTTGAACTTGGCGACGAACTCGCCGGCCTTGTTCTTCTCGATCACGAACTTGTGGGCCATCGGTCTCTCCTCGCGGCTTGCACCCCCGCGAGCGACAGTTTACCTCTCGCTTTCGCCGCAGGCCAGCCCAAAGCCGCTGCGCCTCACTCCCGGATGAGCCGCTGGGGCGCATAGACGGCCGGGTCGATGGCGGAGACCGCGGCGGGCAGCGCTTCCTCCAGCAGCAGCGCGGCGCCAATCAACGCCGCGGCCGGCGCGGTCTGGATGCCGAAGCCGCCTTGCCCGGCGAACCAGAAGAAGCCCGGCACGCGCGGATCGAAACCATAGACCGGCAGCCGGTCCGGCGCGAAGCTGCGCAGGCCTGCCCATTTGTGCTCAACCGCCTCGATCCGCCAATCGACCACCTGACTGAAGCGGTCGATGGCGAGCGCCACGTCCAGCTCCTCGGGCGCCACGTCGCGCGGCGTGTCGGGCGTCTCGTCGTGCGGGGAGAGCCAGAGCCGCCCCGCGCCCTCGGACTTGAAGTAGAACGTGCCATCGAGTCCTGCGACCAGCGGGAAGTGCGCCGGCGCCTGCGGACAGCGAAGCTGCACCACCGTGCGCCGATAGGGCGTGATGCCAAGCGCGCCGATGCCGCAGCACCGCGCCACCTCATCGGCCCAGGCGCCCGCCGCATCGACGATGATGCCGCAGTGGATCGTCCCGTCACTGGTCTCGACCGTCCAGCAGTCCCCTTCTCGCCGCGCCTCGAAGAGTCGCGTCGCGACGCGCAGTTCGGCGCCCCCGCGCCGGGCCGCGCGGCGATAGGCGCCGAGCAAGCCCGCCACGTCGATATCCTGGCAGGAGGGCTCGTAAACGCCGAGCGTCCATTCGGGCCGCAGCCCCGGCACGTCGGCGAGCATCGTGGCGCGGTCGAGCCGCGCGAAGGCGACGCCGCTTCCTGCGAACTCCGCGAGCATCGCCTGCGCCAACGGCTCCTCGCTCGCCCGACCGACATGGATGGCCCGCCGGGGCGAGAGGAAGGAGCCTTCCGCGAAAGCCGGATCGGGCTCGGCCAGCAGCGGCCCGCTCGCACTGGTGAGCGGCTGCACGCCCGGCCCGCCATAGCTCTCCTCCCAGAAGGCGACCGAGCGGCCCGAGGCATGGTAGCCCGGCTCGTCCTCCTGCTCGATGACGAGCACGCTCGCGCGACCGGCCAACCCGGCGGCAAGGCTGAATCCCGCCATGCCGCCGCCCACGATGAGGATGTCGACCGCCGTCACGCCCTCGGCTCCGGGCATGCGGGAACGGTGCGGCCGGGCGCGACGGCGGATCGATGGGACAAAGGTCTGAGCATGGTGCGCTGGTTACGATTTGGTAAGCCGCGAGGTCTAGCCTTTTCCAATGCCCGAGCCTTGGCTTTCCCCTCTGTTGAGCGCGATGCTGGCGCTGATGCTCTGCTGGGGCGCGATCACGGATCTGCGCAGCCGCATCATCTCCAATCGACTGAACGTCGCCATCGCGCTGCTTGCGCCGCTCTGGTGGTGGGCCAATGGACTGGCGCTCTATCCTGATGTGGCGATCCAGATCGGCCTCGCTCTGGCGGTCTTCGCCATCTTCACCGGCATGTTCGCCCTCGGCCTCATGGGCGGCGGCGACGTCAAGATGCTCGGCGCCATCGCCCTGTGGATGCCGCTCGGCGCCATGGCGAACCTCATCGTGCTGATGGCGCTGCTCGGCGGCGCGGTGACGGTCGCGACGATGATCCACCACCGGATGGCACGCAGGGAGGGGCGCCCGGAAATCCCCTATGGCGTCGCTATCGCGCTCGCCGGCCTGTGGGTGGTCGGTGAACCCTATCTTAACTCTCCGACCTGATAATCGGAGCGCTACGGGGCCCTGAGTCCCGCTCCTGGAGACGAGTTTTCGACATGGAACCTAAGAAGATAGCGCTTCTGGCCGGCGCCCTTGTCATCGCAATCGTGACGGCCTTCCTGGCCCGCTCCATGCTGAACGGCGGCGGCTCGCCCGACGCGAGCGCCGCCGCCATGCCCAATCCCGACGAGATGCCGCACGTGCTGGTCGCGACCAAGTCGCTGCCCGTCGGCACGATCGTCGGGCCTGACGCCTATCGCTTTCAGCCCTGGCCCAAGGAGCTGGTCGAGGAAGCCTATGTCATCCAGGGCAAGGCAGACGAGAACAAGCTGGCCGGGTCGGTCGTGCGCACCGCAATTGCGGCGGGCCAGCCGGTCACGACCGGTTCGCTCATCCAGCCGGGCGACCGGGGCTTCCTCGCCGCCGCACTCGGCCCGGGCATGCGCGCGGTCACCGTGCCGGTCTCGATCCAGAGTTCGGTCGCGGGCTTCATCTTCCCCGGCGATCGCGTCGACGTGATGCTGACGCAGAGCGTCGCGGGTGGTGGCGATGGCCAGCCGCTCAAGGTCGCCGAGACGATCCTGCGCAACCTGCGCGTGCTCGCCACCGATCAGCGCACCAATGCGCTGGGCGAGGACGGCAAGCCGGTCGTGCTCACTTATTCCAACGTCACGCTCGAAGTGACGCCGCGGATGGCCGAGAAAATCAGCGTCGCGCAGACGGTCGGCGCCCTCTCCATGTCGCTGCGCTCGATCGCCGACAACAGCCAGGAACTTGAGGAGGCGCTGGCTTCCGGCGAGATCGACGCGCCCAAGGCCGGCGACGCGAATGCGGAGAAGACGATGCTCGCGCAGGTCGCCCGGCGCCCGATCGAGAGCCGCTCCAGCTACTCCACCGGTGCGGACGTCTCACGCTATCAGCGCAGCAGTGTGCCGGGCAAGCCGGTCGATCCCAATGCCACAGCGGCCCTTGCGGCCGCCAAGGGCGGCGGCGCGCCCGGCCTTACCAGCGGACCGGTCGTACGCATCGCGCGGGGCGGCAACGTCACCACTGTCGAGCTTGGGGGAAAGTAAGATGAGCAAAGTCCTCAAGCCCTCGCTTGCGCGCGCTGCTACCGGCGCCCTCGCCGCCGCACTCGCCCTCGCGGCCAGCGCCGCCCTTCCGGTGCGCCTGCTTGCCGCCGGCCCTGCCGAGCAGGAAAATGGCGCGCTGCTCCTCGCCGTGGGCGAGAGCCGGGTGGTCAACCTGCCGGACAATCTCAGCGACGTGGTGATCGCCGATCCCAACGTGCTGGACGTGCATGTCCGCTCGCAGCGCCAGATCTATCTGATCGCCAAGGCGCCGGGCGAGACCAACGTCTTCGTCACCGCGGGCAATGGCAAGGTGCTCTATGCCAATGGCATTCGCGTGGGCAACAACATCACCAGCATCGACCAGATGCTGCGGCTCGCCATGCCGGACGCCAATGTGCAGGTCAGCACGATGAACGGCATGCTCCTGCTCACCGGCACGGTCGCCGCGCCGGAGGATGCCGCCGAGGTGCAGCGCCTCGTCCAGGCCTTCTCGGGCGATAAGGTCACGGTCGTCAGCCGCCTCAAGACCGCGACGCCGCTGCAGGTCAACCTGCAGGTGCGCATCGCGGAGGTGAACAAGAGCTTCTCGAAGAATATCGGCTTCAACCTCGCCACGGCGGACAGCACCGGCGGCTTCAAGTTCGGCGTTGGTCAGGGCCGCACCATCATCAACACGCAGTGGGTGCCCGGCGGCCCGATGCTCGGCGTCGGCAACGGCATCGTCCCCAGCGGCACCGCCTCGGCCATTGGCGCTGTCTCCTCGGGCACGACGCTGGGCATGGAAGGCAATCTGCTCGGCATCGACATATTGGGCGCGCTGGACCTTGCCGAGACGCAGGGCCTCGCCGCCACGCTCGCCAATCCCAACCTGACGGCGCTCTCGGGCGAAACCGCCAGCTTCCTCGCGGGCGGCGAGATCCCCATTCCGCTCTCGACGAGCCTCGGGCAGGTGTCGGTCGAGTTCAAGCAATATGGCGTCAGCCTGGCCTTCACGCCCACCGTGCTCGCGGACGGCCGCATCTCCATGCGCGTCCGCCCCGAAGTCTCGCAGCTCGATCAGGCGGGAGGCGTGCGGCTCAGCAACTTCACCATCCCCGGCATTTCGACGCGGCGCGCCGAAACCACCGTGGAGCTGGGCTCGGGCCAGAGCTTCATGATCGGCGGCCTGCTCTCCTCCATGAGCGGCAACACGGTCGAGAAGGCGCCGTTCCTCGGCGACCTGCCGATCCTGGGCAATCTCTTCAAGTCGCAGGGCTATCGCCGGCAGGAGACCGAGCTGGTCATCGTCGTCACGCCCTATCTGGTGAGGCCGGTCGACGGGCGCGACATCGCGCTGCCGACCGACGGCTATCGCAACGCCAACGACGCGCAGCGCCTGCTCGGCGGCCAGCTGCACGACGGCGACGGCGCGGCGAAGCGGCCGGTGCCGCAGGCCAGCGCGCCGACCACCGTGACGCCCGATCAGGTCGGCGCTGCCAAGGCCGCCAAGCGCGGCGGCAAGGCGGCCGCGCCGGGCTTCAGCTTCTGAGCAGGGAAGGATACAGGATGACGAACACAGACTTCCTCCGCTCCGCCGGCGCTGCGCTGGCGCTGGGACTGGTCCTTGCAGGGACGCCCGCCACGGCGGCCCGCAAGATCGAGCGTGGCGTCGAGCCGGTGCACCAGCCGGTCGTTGACCGGACGGATTTCGTCTTCGACCTCGCAAACGACGGCTCGGGCACCCTCGGCGCGGAGGACGCGAAACGCCTCGATACATGGTTCCGCGCGCTCAACCTGCGCTATGGCGATCATGTCACGCTGGCA
This sequence comes from Sphingomonadales bacterium, assembly GCA_017304105.1. GTDB lineage: Bacteria > Pseudomonadota > Alphaproteobacteria > Sphingomonadales > Sphingomonadaceae > Sphingobium. Next base: position 5,004 of record JAFKLU010000055.1, on the reverse strand, counting down.
GGCGCCGAGACGGGCTCCCGCGCCGTGCAGGATGGCGTGGGCGCGATCGTCGCCCGCTTCGGCCTTCTCATCGAAGGTGAGGCACCGGTGACTGCAGGCGAAGCCCCTGCCGGCGGCCTGCGCATCGTCGTCAGCCGCTCGATCGCGGGCGTGCCGGGCTGCCCGAGCTGGCGCGACCGCGCCGAAGCCAATTTCCACGGCGGCCTCAGCGACAATTACGGTTGCGCCACGGCCCTGAACCTCGCCGCGATGGTCGCCGACCCGCGCGATCTGGTGGAGGGCCGCGAGCCGGGCGTCGACGACATGAACGTCGTCAACGGCAAGGCGATCAAGGCTTATCAGGACAAGGCCCCGACCGGCGCCGGCGCGCTGCGGTCCATGTCGGCAGGAGGCAATTGAGATGAACGCACCCTGGAAGCATGGCTCTGGCATGCGCGATCCGTTCCACGCCTTCGTCTGCGACGATCATAGCCTCGATCTCATCCGGGGGATCGTTCAGGAAATGGGCTGGCCGATCGAGAAGGCCTATAAGGGCGGGCTCCGCAACGCGGTCCAGTCGCTTTCCCTCTCGCCAAGCCCCAACGTGCTGTTCGTGGACCTGTCCGAATCGGGCGATCCGCTGAACGACATCAACAGCCTCGCCGAGGTGTGCGAGCCCGGCACGGTGGTGATCGCCGCCGGCCAGGTGAACGACGTGCGCCTCTATCGCGACCTGCTCGCGAGCGGCATTCAGGACTATCTGCTCAAACCCCTGTCCGCAGACCTCGTGCGCGACGCGCTGGCCACCGCGCAATCGGTGTTCCTCGCGCCCAAGCCCGAAGCCGGTGACGAGCGCCCCCATGTGATGGTGCCGGTGATCGGCACGCGCGGCGGGGTCGGCGCCTCCACCGTGGCTACCTCGCTCGCCTATCTCTCCAGCAGCAGAGGCAAGCGCTCGACCGCGCTTCTCGACCTCGACGTGCATTTCGGTACCGGCGCGCTGGCCATGGACCTGGAGCCGGGACGCGGCCTCACCGACGCCGTGGAGAATCCCAGCCGCATCGACGGACTGTTCATCGAACGGGCCATGGTGCGGGCGAGCGACACGCTGGCGATCCTTTCCGCCGAAGCGCCGATCAGCCAGCCGCTCATCACGGACGGCTCGGCCTATTACCAGCTCGAAGAGGAACTGCGCGGCGCGTTCGAGCGGACCTTCGTGGACCTGCCGCGCGCCATGCTCGTGCAGCACCCGCATCTGGTGCATGACGCCAATGTGGTTGTGGTCGTGACCGAGTTCACGCTGGCCTCGGCACGCGACACCATCCGCATCCTCTCCTGGCTCAAGGCCAATGCGCCGCAGAGCCAGCTGATGGTCATCGCCAACAAGGCCCAGGCGGGCATCGCCGAGATTGCCCGCAAGGATTTCGAGCAGTCCATCGAGCGCAAGATCGATGTGGTGCTGCCCTATGACGCCAAGGTCGCCACGCAGGCCGCCAAGCTCGGCAAGACCGTGGCGGAGAGCGGCCGCGCCAGCAAGCTCGGCCAGGCCATGCTGGAACTGAGCAGGCGGCTGGACGGCGAGACCGACCCGGCGGCGGACAAGGGCGCAAGCGCGGGCAAGGCCGGCGGATCGCTGATCAGTCGCCTGCTCGAGGTCAAGCTGCCCAAGGGCGGCAAGAAGAAGACGACGGGCGAGGCGGAGCCCGAGCTGGTCGGCAATTAAGCGGTGGCCGGGCGGCGGGAGTGCCCCGCCGGCACCCCCGCATGAGGCATTTTGAGTGGATGGGACGATGATCGACGCAAGGCTGCTCCTGCTGATCGTGCTTGTGACCGCGATGATCGCCTTGCTGTTCTTCGCCTTCGCCGGCCCCTCGCCCGAGCGCGCCCGCACGCGCCGCCTGACCGCGATCAGAGGCCGCCACACAGGCGCCGACGCCAATCCGATCGAAGCGCGCATGAAGAAGGCGATTGCCTCCCAGCGCAAAGACACGAACGCGTTCGTCGATTCGATCATCCCCAATCCGGAGCAGCTCGCCAAGCGGCTGGCCATGACCGGCAAGAAGTGGACGCTCGGCCAGTATATGGGGACGTGCGCGGGCATCACGGTGGTGCTGTTCGGCCTGATGATGCTGCGCGGCTTCTCCTTCGTGCCGGCCCTGCTCGTGTCGATTGCCGCTGGCTTCGGCCTGCCGCATTTCTTCGTCGGCAAGCTCATTACGCGCCGGGTCAACAAATTCACCTCGAATTTCCCGGATGCGCTCGATCTGCTGGTGCGCGGCCTGCGCTCCGGCCTGCCGGTCAGCGAGACGATGATCGTGGTGAGCAACGAAATTCCCGGCCCGGTCGGCGAGGAATTCAAGCTCATCTGCGAGCGGGTCAAGATCGGCAAGTCGATGGACCAGTCGCTGCAGGAGACTGCCGCGCGCCTCGGTACGCCCGAATTCCAGTTCTTCTGCATCACCCTAGCCATCCAGCGCGAGACCGGCGGCAATCTGGCCGAGACGCTCGCCAATCTCGGCTCGGTGCTGCGTCAGCGCGCCCAGATGAAGCTCAAGATCAAGGCGATGTCCTCGGAATCCAAGGCATCCGCCTACATCATCGGTGCGCTGCCCTTCCTGGTGTTCGGCCTCATCTGCTGGATCAACTTCGGATACATGGCGCCCTTCTTCACCGGCGATCCGGCCGCGCTGTTCGGCCTCGGCCTCATGCAGATGGTAGCCATCGGCGGCATGTGCTGGATGGGCATCGGCGTGTTCATCATGGCCCAGATGATCAACTTCGAGATTTAGGGAACGAGCCGCGACATGACTTCCCAAGGCGCCACGCTGTTCGGCCTCACCGCCGCCGATATCGGCACCCTGCTCGCGGCGGTGGCGACCTTCGCCGTGCTCGTCGCCATCTACACGGCTTCCACGGTGCGCAATCCCATGGCCAAGCGCGTGCGGGCGCTGAACGATCGGCGCGAGCAGCTCAAGGCCGGCATCACCGCCTCGGCCAGCAAGCGGCGCACCAAGATCGTCCACCAGAACGACACCACCGACCGGATGCGCGTCTTCCTCTCGGCGCTGAAGATGCTGCAGGACGACCAGCTCAAGGTCGCGCAGAAGAAGCTCGCCCAGGCCGGCATCCGCTCCAAGGACTGGGCGATCGCAATCATCTTCGGCCGCCTCGTGCTGCCGATCGTGGTCGGCGGCACCGCCGCGCTGCTCATCTACGGCCTCGATTTCTGGCCGGACTGGGGCGGGATGAAGAAGTTCGGCGTGTTCGCAGGCGCACTGCTGCTGAGCTACAAGGCGCCCGACCTCTATGTGGACAATATGGTCTCCAAGCGCGCCGCCGCCATCCGCAAGGGTGTGCCCGACGCGCTCGACCTGCTCGTGATCTGCGCCGAGGCAGGCCTGACCGTCGATGCCGCCTTCGCCCGCGTCGCCCGCGAGCTCGGCGCGGCCTATCCAGAGCTGGGCGAGGAATTCCAGCTCACCTCCATCGAGCTCTCCTTCCTCACCGAGCGCCGCATGGCCTTCGAGAATCTGGCCGAGCGCGTGAAGCTCGAGGCGCTGAAGGGCGTGGTCACCACCATGATCCAGACGGAGAAATACGGCACGCCGCTCGCCTCGGCACTACGCGTCCTCTCGGCCGAGTTTCGCCACGAGCGCATGATGCGCGCCGAGGAGAAGGCCGCGCGCCTGCCCGCGATCATGACGGTGCCGCTCATCCTGTTCATCCTGCCGACGCTGTTCGTCGTCATTCTGGGGCCCGCCGCCTGCTCGATCAGCAAGGCGTTCTGACCCGGCACAAACTGGCGGGGCTGGCCGCGAATCCCTTGCGGCTGCGCCCGGCCTGCGCCACTAGGCAAACTTAGCCGATTTGTGGGATCGACCGACTGCCGTGACCGAACGCCCCTCCATTACCCCCGTCATCCTCTCGGGCGGCTCGGGCACCCGGCTCTGGCCGGTGAGCCGGAACGAGCGCCCCAAGCAGTTCATCGCCCTTACGGCCGCGCAGACCATGTTCGAGCTGACGCTGGCGCGCCTGGACGGCCTGGCTGACGCCACCGCGCCGGTGATCGTCGCCAATGCCGCCCATGCCGAGCTGATCGCGCAGCAGGGCCGGCCGGGCATGACGATCATCCTGGAGCCGGCCGCCCGCAACACCGCTCCCGCCATCGCGCTCGCCGCGATTGCTCTGGAAGCGCAGGACAATGCGATGCTAGTCATGCCGAGCGACCATGTCGTGACCGACGTGCCCGCCTTCCATGCCGCGATCGAACGGGCGCGGCCGCTCGTCGCGGATGGATGGCTCGTCACCTTCGGCATTGAGCCCGACGCGCCCGAGACGGGCTTTGGCTATATCGCGCTGGGAGACGAACTGACACAGGGCGTGCACAAGGTCGCCCGGTTCATCGAGAAGCCGGATCTGGAGCGGGCCACGGCCATGCTGGCGCAGGGCGGCCATGTGTGGAATGCGGGCATCTTCCTGTTCAGCGCCCGCGCCTTCCTGGAGGCGCTCGCGGCGCACCGGCCGGACATTCTCGCCGCTGTGCGCGAGGCGATGGAAAAGGGCACGCGCGAGGGCGGCACCATCCGTCCCGACGCCGCAGCCTTCACGGCCAGCCCGTCCGATTCCATCGACTATGCAGTGATGGAGCATAGCGACAAGGTCGCCTGCGTCCCGGTCAGCATGGGCTGGTCGGACGTGGGCAGCTGGGACGCGCTCTACGCACTTGCCGCCAAGGATGCGGCCGGCAACGCGCTGCATGGCGCCAGCCACGCCATCGATGCGAGCGGCTGCCTGATCCGGAGCGACGGGCCGGCGGTCACCGTCGTCGGCGCGAGCGATCTCATCGTCATCGCCACGGGAGACGAGGTGCTGGTGCTGCCGCGCGGCCATTCCCAGGATGTGCGCAAGGCGGTCGCCGCACTCGCCGAGCGGAGCGGGAAGCCGTGACGATCGCGCGGACATGGCGCAGGCTGCGGCCCTGGCTGGTTGCCGCCGCCATCCTCCTGCTGCTGATGCACGTCGTTC
>JAFKLU010000054.1 GCA_017304105.1 Sphingomonadales bacterium | reverse complement strand
GTCGGCGACATTCTGCGCCTGCGCTATTCGACGACCAGCACGGACAAGGCGCTTGGCGGCCATGTGCAGGCGCTCGCCCCGGTCATCACCGCACCGATGAGCCTCGGTCAGGGCCGGCTGCGCACGCTCTGGGCAAATGGCAGCAAGGCCAACTGGAAGCTCTCCGCCACCGGGGTCGACGCGAAGCCCGTGCGGGGCAAGGACTTCACCGAGCTGAGCATTCCCCTGCCCGCGCCCAAGCAGCCGGAGATCCCGCAGGATGCTCCCGGCCGCTACCGGGCGCCGCCGCTGCTCGAAGTGGCGACCTTTGCCGACTGGGCGGATGTCTCGCGCTCCATGTATCCGCTGTTCCGGGCCGATGGCCTCATCAAGCCCGACAGTCCGCTGCGCGCCGAGATCGACACGATCATGAAGAGCGAGGCGACCCCGCTCGGCCGCACGCAGAAGGCGCTCCAGCTCGTCCAGGACCGCATCCGTTATCTCGCCGTCTCGATGGACGGCGGCAATTACGTGCCCCAGACGCCAGAGCAGACATGGGCGCTGCGCTATGGCGACTGCAAGGCCAAGACGCTGCTGCTGCTCGCGCTGCTCCAGGGCATGGGCATCGAAGCCGAGCCAGTGCTCGCCAACACGCTCTATGGCGATCTGGTGGCAAATCGCCTGCCGAGCGCGGCGGCGTTCAATCACATCATCGTGCGCGCCGTGATCGACGGCGAATCGCTCTGGCTGGACGGCACCGGCCTTGGCGCACGCATGGAGGATATTCGCGACACTCCCCCCTTCCGCAACGTGCTGCCGCTGCGCGCGCAGGGCACCGGGCTCATGATGATCGAGCCGCGCAAGGCCGGTCGCCCGACCTTCGATCTGGCCATGACCATCGACGAGACCACCAGCGTCGACCTGCCCAGCGTGTTCGACCTGACGCTGGTGCTGCGCGGCGGCCCCGGCATCCGCCTCAATCTGGTGCGCAACCAGCTCGACGCCCAGCGGCAACGCGAGGTGTTCGGCCAGTTCCTCAGCAATCTGGTGGGCGAATCGCAGTTCAGCGACATTGAGCTCCTGCCGGACGAGCAGGCCGGCAGCCTCACCATCAAGGCGCGCGGCGTCACCTCCACCGCCTGGCGCTGGGATGATAAGGCGATGAAGCGCGGCGTCGACCGGGCGCTGGCCGGCATTGATTTCGCGCCCGACCGCGCCCGCGCCGCCTGGCAGTCCATCCCGGTCGCCACGCCCGATGCGGACGCGCGCCGCTTCCGCATGCAAATCCGCCTGCCCGATCAGGGCCGCGACTTCCGCATCGACGGGCAGCAGACCTTGAACGAGCAGATCGCCGGCTATGCGATCAACCGGACGGTGACGCTCGACAAGGGCGTGGTCACGGTCGAAGAGCGGGTCGACACGAGCGGCATCGAAATTCCGGCGGCACAGGCGGGCACCGAGCGCGACCGGCTCGCCACCGCGCAGGTGCGCGCGCCGCGCATCATTGCCCCCGCCAAAACCCTGCGCCGCTGGGATCTCTCCGGCAAGGATCCGGCCGGCGCCACGCAGATCGCCGCGGCCGAGGCCGTCTTCGCCAGGGCAATCGCACAGGATCCCGAGGAGGTCTCCGGCTATTCCAGCCGCGCAATCTTCCGCCGCGGCATCAACAACGGCAAGGGCGCCCTCGCCGATCTCGACAAGGCGATCGCGCTGGAGCCCGACCTGCAGCTCTATCTCACCCGCGCCAGCATCCACGAGGAGCTGGGCGATCTTGCCAGGGCGCTGGCCGATGCCGATGCCGCCCGCCAGCTCGATCCTTCCTCTGTCGCCGCGACGGTCAAGGTCTCCAACCTGCGTGCCGAGCGCGGCGATCTCAAGAGCGCGCTGGAGCTGCTCGACCAGCGCATCGCCCTCGGCGGCGAGACGCGGCAGACCTATAACGAAGCCAAGGCCGGCCTCATCGGCCGCTTCGGCGACCCGGCCGAGGCGCTGAAGCTGGTCGAGACGCTGATGGCCGATCGCCCCGGCACGCCCACCCTGCTCAACCTGCGCTGCTGGATCAAAGGCACCCGCCAGGTGGAGATTGAGACGGCGGCAAAGGACTGCACCTCCGCGCTCGAACTCTCCTCAAATCCCTATGGGATTCTGGATAGCCGCGCGCTCGTCTCCTACCGGCTCGGCCGCTACGAGGACGCGATCCGCGACCTCGACGCGGTGCTGAACGCCGTGCCGGGGATGCCGGCGAGCCGCTTCATGCGCGCCGTCGTGCTTGCGAAGCTGGACCGCAAGGCCGAGGCCGCGAGCGATCTCGAAGCCGCTCGTCGCCTGAGCCCCCGCATCGATGAGGAATATGCGCGCTACGGCATCAAGCCCTAAGATAGCTCAGAAGCGCACCCGCACTACGCCGGCCAGCCGCGCGCCATGGTGCCGGTCCATATAGGGCAGCGCAGTATCCACCGGGCCGATCGTGGTCGCCGAGTAACGCAGGCCGAGCGCGAAAGGCCCGGCCAGATAATCGAGGCCGATCACATGGTCCCAGTAGCGGCCATCTGGCCGTAGCCGCCGTGACCGCGCAGGATCGTCCACGCTCCCCGAGGATCGCCCAATCCGCCCGGAAAGGCTGAGCGGCGTGCCCGGCAGGCCGACATCGAGCCCGGCATGGAGATAGAGATTATCGCCCCCGATCGCGTGCTGCGGCGGGGCATAGCTGGCGCCGATGCTGAGCTGCGCGGGGCCAAGGCTGTGGCTGATCCGGCCGTCTATCTCCGCATAGGAGAGGCCGGACGCGCCGAGGAAGACATGCCCCGTCCCGCCGCCGCTGAACCGCAGCGTGCCAATATCGCGTGCATAATGCGCCGACAGGTCGAGGGCCGCATCCGCGCCGCCATGACGAGCGCTGCCACGCAGCGCCGTAACGCCCGCCGCTGGTCGCTGGTCAGCTCGATGCCGAGTTGCGGACCGAAGGCGCCCTGCGCACAGGCAGCGCCCTCGGCCAGCAATATTGCGGCAGCGAGCAGTCCGGTGCGAGCGGGCGCCATGCGGTCGTTCCTCAGTTCAGCGCGAGCGCGTGGGCCGCGTCAATGTCCGCCAGCACGTGCGACCGGTCCGCCTGCGCCATTGCCAGCACGGCGCCGCGCTCGCTCTCGATCCGGGCGGCGATCTGCGTTTCCACTGTGCGACGCGCCTGCTCACAATGGCCGGGCTGATAACCTTCGATCACGCGCTCGGCGCCGGGCAAACGCTTGGCGAGCCGCTCGCCGGTGGCGCTGTGGATCTCGCGGTCCAGCGCGATAGTCGCGGTCCAGCGGCACTGCTGCGTGCTCGGCCGCGAGCCGGCCGACATGCCGATCGTGCGCAGGCTCGTGGTCACATGCGGGCGATAGCTGACCTGATAGGACGTGCCCTGATGCTCGACCTTATCCTCATGAACGATCGGCTGGGTTGCGGCGAGCGAAGCTGCGGCGAGATAAGCGAGCATCATGATCTCCTTTGTTGGCGTGCCCATTTTTTGAGCACTCCTCGCAGGAAATGCTCAATGTTTAGGCATCCCGCCGTAGAGACGCGACATGTCTGGATTGTTTCCGGCCTGTTTCGTTTGCCCTCTGCGAGCATGCTGCCTTCAGCCCATGGGGCTCGGCAGCCCGTCGCGCTTCAGGGCCCTTCCGCTTGTCCGCACGATCGCCCCCGGATTGGCAACCGCACCGCAAACAGCAGGGCAATCAGCGCACACATCAGCACGCGCCGACCTATCAACTATAATCAGAAGGGAACGGTGCGCGCCCCGTCGGCCCACACCGCAAGCGGCAATCAGGCCCGCGCCATCATCTCTTCAACGAGCCCCTCGAACAGCCGCCGGCCATCCGTGCGCCCGTGCGCCTTCTCGATGACGCGCTCGGGGTGCGGCATCATGCCAAGCACATTGCCCGCATCGTTGAGGATGCCTGCAATGTCGCGCGCCGAGCCGTTGACCTGCTCGGCATAACGGAACGCCACGCGCCCCTCGCCTTCCAGCCGATCGAGCGTCGCCGCATCGGCGAAGTAATTGCCGTCATGGTGCGCAACAGGCACGGTGATGCGCTCGCCCGCCTCATAGCGGCTGGTAAAAGCGCTCTGGCTGGAGCCGACCGTGAGCGCGACATCGCGGCAGACGAAGTGCGTGCCCGCATTGCGCATCAGCGCGCCGGGCAGCAGGCCGGTTTCGGTCAGCACCTGGAAGCCGTTGCAAATGCCGAGCACGAAGCGACCCTGCGCTGCGGCCTGCGCCACAGCCTGCATCACCGGCGAGCGGGCGGCCATCGCGCCGGAGCGCAGATAGTCGCCATAGGAAAAGCCGCCCGGCACGCCGATCAGGTCCAGCCCCTCGGGCAGTTCCGTCTCGCGATGCCAGACCATCTCGGGCTTCGACCCGCTGACCGCCTCGAACGCGACGGCGAGATCGCGGTCGCAGTTCGACCCGGGGAAGACGATGACCGCGCTCTTCATGGTCATAAGCTCCTTGTTCAGCCGACCGCTTCGATCCGGAAATTCTCGATCACCGTGTTGGCGAGCAGCTTCTTGCACATCGCCTCGATGTCGGCTTCGCTGGTGCCATCTGCAAGGTCCAGCTCGATCAGCTTGCCGGCGCGCACGTCATTGACGCCGTCAAAGCCGAGCCCCGCAAGCGCATGCTGGATCGCCTTGCCCTGCGGATCGAGCACGCCGGTCTTCAAGGTGACGAACACGCGGGCTTTCATGGGGTCAGATCCTCTTGCGATTGGTGCTGCGGGTGGATGCGGTAGCCCCTAAACCCGCACGGCCCGGGCCGCAAGGGGCGAGCGCACTGCGGGGCAAATCGCCGTGCACATCATCTTATCCTGTAATAGTCCGCCACCCGATCGAGCGCGAAGCCGAGCACCAGCTTGCCCGCGCGCACCGGCCAGCCGAGTGCGCGCTCGGCCGCGCCGAGGCTTTCGCACGCGCAGACGACCCGCCAGAGAATATCGGAAAGCCCCCGGCCCGCCGCACCGAGCGCGCCATGCATCCTGTCATGTGCGGCGATCTGCTTCATGCCGCGCTCCGGCGCCTCGGGCGCACCGCGGCTGCCCTGCGATGGCGCGGCCGCCACATCCCAGTTCATCGTCACGCAGGCGCCCATGGCGGCGCTCTCCCAATCGCGGCGCAGCGCCTCGGCCGCATCATATTGGCGCCGCGAGAGCATCCCGCGTGAAAACAGCCAGCTTGCCGGGGATTCGGCGAGATTGACGAGCAGCTTGTGCTCCCGGCCGTCCGGCCCTGTTACCAGCCGCTCCGCCAGCCGATCATCCCCTGCCGACGCAGCCGCCTTCCCGCCCTTTGCCATGCTTCACGCCCTCCCTATGCCGAATCGCATCGAGGGCCATTGCCATATGGCGATATTTGTAGGACAGAGATAACCGATAAGGTTCAGCGCAGGACTGGAAACATGATCACACGCATCCGGGAAGTTCGCAAGGCGCGGGGCCTGACACTGGAAGAAGTGGCAGCCCGTTGCGAGCCGCCGACCACGGCGCAGACCATCGGCCGGCTGGAGACGGGAACGCGAACCGTATCGGTCAAATGGCTGAACCGGATCGCGACCGCACTCGGCGTGCAGGCGAGCGATCTGGTCGACCTGCCCTCCGCCGAAAAGATTCCCGTTGCCGCGCTCGTCGGCCCGGATGGCGCAGGCGCACCCAGCCGTTCGCTCAACCTCGTCCCCCCGACCGTGCCACAGGGCGCCATCGGCATCCGCATGACTGCCGCGCTCGGGGATTATCGCGCTGGCGATGAACTGTGGTGCGAACCGCTCGCACCGGAGCGGTTCACCGAAGCGCTCAACCGAGACGTGCTCGTGCCCCGACCCGCCGGCCGCTTCCTGTTCGGCCGCCTTATCGGTCGCGACGGCGCCATGCTCCATTTGCTGCCGCTCGGCATCGGTCTGCGCCAGCAGGTGGTGAACGACCCTGCGTGGATCGCCCTGCCCGTGCGGCTGATCCGGGGGCTGTGAGGACGGCCCATTGCCCATGCAAGGGCTGGAGCGCCCTTCTCACCCGATCGGCGCGGTCCAGACCAGCACGTTGAAGAACATCACCACCGCGGCGGTGATCATCAGCCAGCCCTGCTTGTACTCGCGCTTCTTCGCGATGAGATAGACGCCGCCGATGCCCAGCGCGATGCCGGCGAGCATGAGGAGGGAAAGGATTGTGCCGCTCATTCCCGCCGGTTAGCGCGGCGCGCCCCCCGGCGCAATCGGCGGTGGCATTCTCGGGAATGTAACACTAGATAGCGCCGCAAGCGCGACTCGCTCCCGCCGACGTCGCCAGGGACAAGTGACATCATGCGTATCGCGATCGCTTCCGATCATGCCGCCGTGGCCATGAAGGCCTCGCTCGTCGAATGGCTGCGCGCCGAAGGCCATGACGTGGCCGATCTCGGCCCGGACAGTGAGGCGAGCGTCGATTATCCTGATTATGGCTACAAGCTCGCCGAGCATGTCGCCGCCGGCCATGCCGAGCGCGGTATCGCGCTGTGCGGCAGCGGCATCGGCATCTCGATCGCGGTCAACCGCAATCCGGCCGTACGCTGCGCGCTCGTCTCCGAGCCGCTCTCGGCCCAGCTCTCGCGCGAGCATAATGACGCGAACATCCTCGCCATGGGTGCGCGCATGATTGGCCTGGAAATGGCCAAGGCGTGCCTCGCGGCGTTTCTCGCCACCCCCTTCGGCGGCGAGCGCCACGCGCGCCGCGTTGGCAAGCTCGGCACCCCGCCGGTTGCTGCCCCCATCGACTGACCCCGCACAAGGAATTCGACTGCCATGACCAGTTCGCCAGCCCTCGCCGCCGAAAAGAACGAAGCGGCGATCCGCGCACCCGGCTTCTTCTCGGCCGGCCTCGCCGAGGCCGATCCGGAGGTGTTCGCGGCCATTCAGGGCGAGCTCAAGCGCCAGCAGGACAAGATCGAGCTGATCGCGTCGGAAAACATCGTCAGCAAGGCGGTGCTTGAGGCGACGGGCAGCGTGTTCACCAACAAATATGCCGAGGGCTATCCGGGCAAGCGCTATTATGGCGGCTGCGAATGGGCCGACGTGGTCGAGAACCTCGCCATCGAGCGCGCCAAGAAGCTGTTCGGCTGCCAGTTCGCCAATGTGCAGCCCAATTCGGGCAGCCAGATGAACCAGGCGGTGTTCCTGGCGCTGCTCCAGCCCGGCGACACCTTCATGGGCCTCGATCTTTCGGCAGGCGGCCATCTGACGCACGGTTCGCCGGTCAACATGTCCGGCAAGTGGTTCAACTGCGTGCCCTATGGCGTGCGCAAGGAAGACCAGCTGCTCGACATGGAGGACATCGCGGCCAAGGCGCGGGCGCACAAGCCCAAGCTCATCATCGTGGGCGCCACCGCCTATCCGCGCGTGTGGGATTTCGCCGCCTTCCGCGCGATTGCGGACGAGGTGGGCGCCTATCTGCTGGCCGACATGTCGCACTTCTCCGGTCTGGTCGCGGGCGGCGTGCACCCCTCGCCCTTCCCGCACGCGCATGTCGTGACGACCACGACGCACAAGTCGCTGCGCGGCCCCCGCTCGGGCATCATCCTCACCAATGACGAGGCGCTCGCCAAGAAGTTCAACAGCGCCGTCTTCCCCGGCCTGCAGGGCGGTCCGCTGGTGCATGTGATCGCCGCCAAGGCGGTGGCCTTTGCCGAAGCGCTGCGGCCCGAGTTCAAGACCTATGCGCAGCAGGTCGCCGCCAATGCCAAGGCGCTCGCCGCCAGCCTCGCCGATGCCGGTCTCGCCGTCGTCTCGGGCGGCACGGACAATCACCTGATGCTCATCGACCTGCGCCCCAAGGAAGCGACCGGCAAGGCCGCTGAAAAGGCGCTGGACCGGGCGTACATCACCTGCAACAAGAACAGCGTGCCGTTCGACACGGCGAGCCCGTTCGTGACGTCCGGCCTGCGGCTCGGCACGCCCGCCGGCACCACGCGCGGGTTCCGCGAGGCCGAGTTCCGCCAGATCGGCCACTGGATCGCCGAGGTTGTCGAGGGTCTGCGCCGCAATGGTGAGGAAGGCGACGGGCAGGTCGAAGCGCATGTCCGCGAGAAGGTCAAGGAAATGACCGCCAGCTTCCCGATCTACTGACAGGAGGACCGACAGCCATGAGCGAACCGGGTGATCTTCTGGAGAAGGCCAAGGCGGAGATTTCCGGCATGGCCAAGCAGGGCCTTGGCCATCCGTCGACCAAGCCGGTGCTGACCGGCGCGGCGATTGGCGCGGTGGCGGGCGTGGTGCTGCCGCTGGTGTCGCTGCCGCTCGGCCTCGCGGCCGGTGCCGGCATCGCCTTCTGGTCGAGGATCCGCCGCTAGATGCCCGCGCGCTTCACCACCTTCGAGCGCATCCAGCTGCGGGACATCATCGTCGTCAAGTCCGGCGGCGCGAGCGAGCCGTTCAATCGCGACAAGCTCGCCCATTCGGTCGAGCTTGCCTGCCGCAAGCGCGCCATCGACCCGGTCCGCATCGAGCGGCTCGTCTCGGGCATCCAGCGTCAGCTGGAGACCAGCGGCGAGACCGAGGTCAACTCCGCCAAGATCGGCGAGCTTGCCATGGAAGGTCTCAAGGGCCTCGACAGCGTGGCCTACATACGCTTCGCGAGCGTTTACAAGGACTTTACCGAGGCCAAGGACTTCCAGGAATTCGCGGGCTCGATCCGGGAGGTGAGCGGGGAGTGAGGCGTGGACCTTTCTCTTGACCTCCCGGTCCGACCGCCATTGGGCCTGAGTCTCCGCTGAGCTTGTCGGCGGCGTATCGAAGGCCCGTCAACGACTGCAATTCCCTCCCGTTCGCCCTGAGCGAAGTCGAAGGGCCCGATCGAGCGAAGCGAGATCCGTTCACATGAGCTTCTTCACATATATTCTGCGCTGTGCGGACGGCTCCTATTATACCGGGCACACGGACGATCTCGATACGCGGGTTGCCCAGCACCAGTCCGGCGAGATCGGGGGCTACACGTCCGACAAGCGTCCGGTCGAATTGATGTGGTCGGAGAGCTTGGCGACGCGAGCCGAGGCACTGGCTTGCGAGCTTCAGATCAAGGGGTGGTCCCGGAAGAAGAAAGAGGCTTTGATCGCCGGGGATTGGGACGGTCTCAAGCGAGCTTCCGTTTCCTCCAGCGCCCCGGCCTCGCCTCCTCTCGGCTCCGCCCTTCGACTTCGCTCAGGGCGAACGGAGGGAGAGGAAGGAGCCCAAAATGCGATCACCCTCAATACCGCCCCCCCCGTCATCGTCCTCGTCCGCCCCCAACTCGGCGAGAATATCGGCAAGGCCGCGCGGGCGATGCTGAACTTCGGCCTCACCGAGATGCGCCTTGTCACGCCGCGCGATGGATGGCCCAATCCCGATGCCGGCCCCGCCGCCGCCGGCGCTGATGAAGTGCTCGCCAATGCGCAGGTCTATGAGACCCTAGCGGAGGCCGTCGCGGACTGCGCCCATGTCTATGCCACCACCGTGCGCAAGCGCGGCGTCACCAAGCCGGTCGTGACGCCGGAGGAGGCTGCGCGCGAGATCCGCGATGCCGTCGGGCGCAGCGCGTTCGTGTTCGGGCCGGAGCGCTCCGGGCTGGAGACGGACGACGTGGCCCTCGCCCGCGCGATCCTGACCGTGCCGGTCAATCCGGAATTCGGCTCGCTCAATCTCGCGCAGGCCGTCATCCTGTGCGCCTATGAATGGTCCAAGCATGCGCCGCTCGCCCAGCCGACGCTGACCAACATCCTCCCGCCCGCCCCTCAGGACGAACTTGAAGGCATGATCGGCCAGTTTGGGGCGATGCTGGACGAGGCAGGCTATTTCTTCCCGCCGAGCCGCGCCGCCGCCACGCGCCGCACCCTGCGCAACCTGCTCACCAAGCCGGGCTGGAACCATCTGGAGGTGCGCACCCTGCGCGGTGTCCTCTCAGCCCTCGCCCATCCGCGACCGCGATAGGCCGCGGCTCGACTCGACCATCGCAGCCGCCCGCCCCGCCGCAAATGGAGGAACAGGCTCTCGCATCGCCTTGTTTTTGCTCATAGTGGCGATGACAAGCATGACGGATATCAGCACGACATCGCGGCCCTGTCCGGACCGCGAACATCATTGGGATGCGTTGCGCGCGGGGCTGATGCTGCTCGGCATCCCCTATCACGTCGCCATGGCCTATCGCGCGGATGCGGTGTGGATTCTGTCCTCTGGTGAGGGCGCGGGATACTTCAACCATCTCGCGCAGGTCATCCATGTGTTCCGCATGCAGGCCTTTTTCGTGATCGCCGGTTACTTCGCGGCCCTGCTGCTCGCGCGGCGGACGCCCGGTGAATGGCTGCGCGGTCGTGCCCGGCGGCTCATCGTGCCGTTCTTCGCCGCGATCCTCACCTTGAATCCCTTGCTCAATCTGTTGTGCGAGCTTTCCAATCTCGGCTGGCGGGAGGCTCTGCTGTCCTGGGAGCATGAGAGCACGACGTCGGGCGGCTATTGGATAAGGCACCTCTGGTTCCTCATCGTGCTGCTCTATCTGAGCGCCG
This sequence comes from Sphingomonadales bacterium, assembly GCA_017304105.1. Taxonomy (GTDB): domain Bacteria; phylum Pseudomonadota; class Alphaproteobacteria; order Sphingomonadales; family Sphingomonadaceae; genus Sphingobium. Next base: position 13,059 of record JAFKLU010000054.1, on the reverse strand, counting down.
CCGCGGCGCTGCTCTGCCACCTCTTGCCCCGCCTGAGCATAGCGAACCTCCCCGCGCGATGGGACGACTGGGCGGCGCGTCATGCGGCGCCGGTGGTAATCAGCGTCGCCGTGCTGCTTGGGCTCTGGGAAGGCGCTGCCATCGAGCTTTTCTACATGGCCGGCCTCGCTACAAACCTGCCCCAGCAGATCCTGCGCATCGACCAGCTAATCGAGTTCGCGCCGTGGTTCGCAATCGGCGGCCTCATCGCGCGCGCGCCGGCATTCAAGGCGGCTATCTACCGCTTCTCGTCCCTCCTGCTCGTCCTCACCGTGGGCGCCCTTGCGGCTGACCTTCTCTGGCGCGAGCAGCTGTGGCCACCTTATGGCCGCTTCCTCGATACGCTCGCCGCGCTCGGCCTCACGCAGCAGCTCATCGCCGCATTCAAGCGCTTTGCCGATCGGCCGAGTGCGCTGGTGCGGGAGTGCGTGGCGGCGAGCTTCGTCATCTACCTGTTCCACCTGCCGATCCTCGCGGGGCTGGTCCTCGCGGGCAAGGCCATCGCCATGCCGCTGATGCTCAAGGCGGCGCTCGTCATGGCGCTGACCCTCGCCCTTTCCTGTGGCGTCTGGCTCATCGTGAAGCGATCGGCGGTGCTGCGCCTGCTCTATGATGGCCAGCGGCCGGAGCGCTCGCTCACGCCCCCGGTTCCGCTTGCCACGCGCGAGCTCGGCCGCCAGGGCCTCTAGGCATGGCCGTCACAGCGTCCGGAGCCTTGACTTCCGCGCCTTCCCTCGTCATAGGCGCGCCTTCGCAATTGGCCCCGCACCCCCGGTGAAGCGGCGGCCCTGCTCCTGAAACATGGAAATCAGGCGAGTAACCGGGATCGACGCCGGGCTCCGACAGGGGCGCGGCAGACGTTGTTTTGCAATTGAAGGAAAGTCATCATGACGAAGCGCACCAGCGCCAAGTACAAGCTCGATCGCCGCATGGGCGAGAACATCTGGGGCCGCCCCAAGAGCCCGGTCAACAAGCGCGAATATGGCCCCGGCCAGCACGGCCAGCGCCGCAAGGGCAAGATGTCGGACTTCGGCATCCAGCTGCGCGCCAAGCAGAAGCTCAAGGGCTATTATGGCGACGTGACCGAGAAGCAGTTCAAGAAGAGCTATTTCGAAGCCAGCCGCATGAAGGGCGACACCGGCCAGAACCTGATCGGCCTGCTTGAGCGCCGCCTCGACGCGGTCGTCTATCGCGCCAAGTTCGCGCCGACGATCTTCTCGGCCCGTCAGCTCGTCAGCCACGGCCACGTCTATGTGAACGGCGTGAAGTGCAACATCGCGTCGCGTCTGGTGAAGCCGGGCGACGAGGTCACCCTTGGCAAGAAGGCGCAGGAAATGGCGCTGGTCATGGAAGCGCAGAGCCTCGCCGAGCGCGACATCCCCGATTACATCGCCCCCGATGGCGCGGCGAAGATCACCTATGTCCGCGTTCCGACGCTGGACGAGGTGCCCTATCCGGTGAAGATGGAACCGAATCTGGTCGTCGAGTTCTACTCGCGCTGATCGGTTCCCACAGGGAATACAGCAAGGGGGGGTCCGGCGACGGGCCGCCCCTTCTTGTTTCCGGCCACTCCCGGCTGGACCGGGCGAACGGCGCGCGAAATTGGCGGAAAGCCGCTACCACCCGCCCGTCTCCCCTGCGCTTTTCAAATCGGGGAATTCGGTTGCATGTCGCAATTGGACTTGCGGCGCCCTGCGGCGGGGCGCATGGCTTCCCGCGACACTTGACTAGGGGACGATCATGCGATTGCTGCGTTTTACGCCACTTCTTCTCCTTGCCGCTGCGCCGGCTGCCGCGCAGATCAACGCGGGCGACCTTGCCCCCACCCCCGACCAGCCGTTCACCGTCACCAAGGTCGCCGAGTTCAGCCTGCCCTGGCGCATGGCCTTCCTGCCGGATGGGCGGATGCTCATCACCGAAAAGGCCGGCAAGCTGTTCCTCGCCACGCCCAAGGGCGAGAAGACGGAAGTGACCGGCGTGCCTCCGGTGCAGTTCGGCGGGCAGAACGGGCTGCTCGGCGTCTATCTGACGCCCGGCTATGCGCGGGACCGCGGCGTCTATCTCACTTATTCCGAGCCCGGCGAAGACCCGACGACTTCCAGCCTGGCGCTGGCCCGCGCGACGCTCAAGCTCGGCAAGGGCACGGCCTCACTCACCGGGCTCAAGGTGATCTGGCGCGATCCGATCAAGGGCAAGGGCGGCCAGTTCGGCGCCACCATCGCCTTCTCGCCGGACAAGAAGTATCTGTTCCTGACGGTTGGCGACCGGCAGCGCTTCACGCCTGCGCAGGACCCGAACCAGCCGGCCGGCAAGATCCTGCGCCTCACCCTCGATGGCAAGCCCGCACCGGGCAACCCCATGGCGGGCAAGACCGGCGCCACCAAAGTCGACGTGATCGACCCCGCAAAGAACAGCGAGGCCGCCAAGTCCGCGCCCGTCCTGCGGACCTACAGCTTTACCGGCCCCAATCTCACCCCGTCTGAAATCTGGAGCTCGGGCCACCGCACGCCTTATGGCCTCGCCTTCGCGCCGGACGGTCGCCTGTGGGAGATCGAGCACGGGCCGCGCGGCGGCGATGAACTCAATCTCATCGAGCCGGGCAAGAATTACGGCTGGCCACTGGTGTCCTATTCGGTGAATTATGACGGCACACCGATCCCGAGCCCGGATACGCGGCCGGACCTCGCCAAACCGGTGATCTACTGGACCCCGGTGATCGCGCCCGGCAACCTCATCTTCTACAGCGGCAAGCTGTTCCCGCAGTGGCAGGGCTCGGCCTTTGCCAGCGGCCTTGGCAGCAAGTCGCTCAACCGCATCATCGTCGAGGGCGCCAATGCCCGGCCGGCGGAGCGCTGGGCCATGAACTTCCGCGTGCGCGACGTGGAGCAGGCGCCGGACGGGTCGCTGTGGCTGCTGGAGGATTCCCAGCCCGGCGGGCTCTATCGGCTGGCGCCCAAATAAGGGAGCGACATCGCTCGCGTCCCTCTTCGCGACGAGAGCTGAGGCCAAGCTCATGCCTCCAGCGGAAATGAAACGAGCCAGTGGCGGGCATGACCGCCACTGGCGATAGGCGGCAGGCGCGCGGGCCGCTATCACCCCGCCAGCAAGAGACGGATCGGCGCCTGCCGCAGCCGGAGAGATGACTGCATGACTGTCCTGAGGCGGGTCGACTTCGGCCTTCTCTACCTGTTGCAGATGCTGGGCCATATCAGCGTCACGATGGTGTTCAGCCTGCTCCCCTCGGTGGGGCGCACGGCGGGCATTCCGGACGTGCTGATCGTGATGACGCAGTCGCTCTCGGCCATGGCCTGGATCTTCGTCGCCGCCTTCTGGGCCGGGCTCGCCGCGCGGCGCGGGCGCAAGTTTGTGATTCTGCTCGGCAGCGTGGGGCTGTTCCTGGCCTGCCTGCTCACCGGTGGCGCCATCTGGATCGCGGTCGAGCATTGGGTGGGGCCGATTGCGGGGCTCACCATCATGATGGTCGGGCGCAGCCTCAATGGCGGCGTGGGCCTCGCCAGCGCGCCGGCGAGCCAGGCCTATATCATCGAGCGCATCCCGCGCGAGCGCCGCACGGTGATGCTCGCCTCGCTGGCCTCCGCTCAGGCCTTCGGCACGGTGATCGGGCCAGCCGTCGCGCCGTTCCTCATCCACCTGCCGGGAGTGGGGCTTGCGGGGCCGATGCTGATCGTCTCGGCGCTCGTGCTCCTGCTGATGCCTTTCCTGTTCCTGCTGCCCCATGACGGCCCGTCGCCGGGCATCGAGGCGCAGCGACCGGCCGCCGCCGCCCCCGCGCAGGGCATCTGGCGGATGCCGGCCATGCGCGGCTTCCTCGCTTATTCGACGATCGTGGCGACGGCGGTGCTGGGGACCATCCAGTCGGTCGGCTTCCTCATCATCGACGTGATCGGAAAGTCGCCGGACGCTGCGCAGCCATGGATCGGGCAGGCCATCGCCGGGGGCGCCGTGGCGACGCTGCTGGTCCAGCTCGTCTTCGTGCCGCTGGTGCGGCCGACACCGCGCACGATGATGATTATGGGACCGCTCTTCGCCATGGCAGGCGTTGCGCTGCTGGCCGCGCATCCGGGCTATGGCGCGATCGTGGCGGGCATCGTCATCGCCAATACCGGCTTCGCCATCTCGCGGCCGGGGGTGACGGCAGCGGCGTCCTTCGTTGTGCCGCTCTCGCGCCAGACCGAGGTCGCCGGCGCGATGATGAGCACCGCCTCGATCGCCACTGTGGTCGGGCCCGTGCTCGCCGTCTCGCTCTATACGGTCTGGCGGCCCCTGCCCTTCCTGCTGATGGACGCGATGCTGGCCGTCGCCTTCATCATCGCGCTGGTGCTGCGGCGCGATGAATCGCGGGTGCCGGTCACCGATGGGCTCGTGGCGGAGGAGACCGCGCCGCTCACATAGCGCGTGCCTGCCGGGGGCATTGCCCCTACTTCCCCGCCGCGAGCGCCTTGCCGATGAAGGTCGCGGACTTGAGCAGCATCTCCCGGCGCACGGTGCTGTCCTCCAGATAATGGTCGAGCTTGTCCTAGATGAAGAGTTCGGGCGCCTTACCCGCTCCCTTCAGTCGCGCAGGCCGAAGACCGTGGCGGCTTCTTCCAGGGTGAGGCGAGGCTTGGGCGTTCCCGGCTGCGCGATCGCGGCCGAGGCGCTCAGCAGCGCGAACAGCATGATTGCTCCTGCAGCGGCGGGCCGCGCCCTACCGTTTCGCCTCAGATGCATTTCCGTTCCGTCCCCCAACGGAATAGCCGCGCATGAGCACGCCAGGCCTGCCCGACAAGCGCCTCCGCCGGGACTCCGAGTCCACGTGCGAACCCCGCTTGAACTGCACTCCGGCCAATGTCATCACCGCCGGAACGGATATTTCCGATGTGGGACGATCTCTATGCGAATAGCCGGCCTGGCCTTTCTGTTTTCCTCAATGTTGGTGCTGGCGGCCTGCGGCGCTCAGGACAAGGTCGTGCAGTCGGCATCGGTCCCCACGCAGACGGCGCCGGCGGCTCCCTCGCCGAGCGAGCCCTTCCCCCTGCCCCCGCCGGTGAAGGCGCCGCCGATGAACGTAAACACACTCAAGGCCGTCACCCGCACGCTCTCCTCCAACGCCTTTGAAGGGCGCGCGCCGACCACGCGGGGCGAGACCAGGACCATCGCCTATCTCATCGACCAGATGAAGAAGGCCGGCCTCAAGCCCGGCAACAAGGGCAGCTGGACGCAGGACGTGCCGCTCGTCGAGATCACCGCCGCGCCCGACACCGCGCTCAGCATCGAAGGCGGCGCCCAGCCGCTGCGTTTCGCCTACAAGACCGACATGGTCGCCGCGACCTATCGCGTGGTGCCGCACAGCGAGATACGCGACAGCGAGATGGTGTTCGTCGGCTACGGCATCAATGCGCCGGAAAAGGGCTGGAACGACTATGCCGGGCTGGACGTGAAGGGGAAGACGGTCGTCATCCTCATCAACGATCCCGATTATGAGATGGAAGGGCTGGACGGCCCCTTCAACGGCCGGGCGATGACCTATTATGGCCGCTGGACCTACAAGTTCGAGGAAGCTGCGCGGCAGGGCGCCGCCGCCGCGATCATCGTGCACGAGACTTTCCCCGCCGCTTATCCCTGGGGCGTCGTCGTCTCCTCATGGACCGGGCCGCAGCTCAACATCGATGCGCCGAACGACCATATGGACCAGAGTCAGGCCATCGGCTGGATGACGCTCGACGCGGCCAGGGCGACCTTCGCGGCGGCGGGCAAGGACTTCGCCGCGCTCTCCGCCGCCGCCAAGCGTCCCGGCTTCAAGGCCGTGCCGCTCGGCCTGCGGGCGAACCTTGCCCTCGACAACACGATCCGCCGCCAGGCCTCGAAGAACGTGATCGGCATGTTGCCCGGCAAGACGCGGCCGGACGAAACCGTCATCTATTCCGCGCACTGGGACCATCTGGGGCGCTGCGAGCCGGTGAAGGGCGACGACATCTGCAACGGCGCGCTCGATAATGCGACTGGCGTGGCGGGCCTGATCGCGCTGGCTCAGGCTCAGGCGAAGGCCGGGCCGGCCGAGCGCTCCATGCTGTTCCTTGCCGTGACGGCGGAGGAGAGCGGATTGCTGGGATCGGCTTATTATGCAGAAAATCCTGTCTTCCCCCTCGCCATGACGGCAGGCGGTGTCAACATGGACGGCCTCAACGTGTTCGGGCCGACGCGCGATGTGGTCATCGTCGGCGGTGGCAAGTCGCAACTGGAAACCTTCCTGGTCCGCGCTGTGCAGGACGAGGGGCGCGTGATGATGCCCGAGGCGACGCCGGAGAAGGGCAGCTTCTACCGCTCCGATCATTTCAGCTTCGCCAAGCTGGGCGTGCCGATGGTCTATGCCGAGAGCGGCGAGGACGCGGTGAACGGTGGCGTCGCGGTCGGGCACGCGGCGGCGGAGGATTATATCGAGAACCGCTACCACAAGCCCCAGGACGAATTTGATCCGAACTGGAACTGGGCCGGCGCCGTGCAGGATCTGCAGATCTATTACAGGATCGGGCGCGAACTGGCGAACAGCGACGCGTGGCCCAACTGGTATCCGAGCGCGGAATTCCGGGCGATTCGCGATCAAAGCCGTGCGGGCTCAAAATAGCCATGACGGAACCGCATGACGCTACCCTTGAGGCGACGACCCGATTATTTCATCCGTTCAGGACCAGTTGTGGCACACGCGCGATAAGTTGTTGCGGCGCAAAATAGACTTGATTCACCATATTCTCAGGACTAGCCCACGGGCTCCAGTCTAATGGAGCTTCAGAACAAGATGGCGACCCTTCCTAATCGCGTTGTGCGATCCGAGGACCAAGCCACCACCACGTTGGATGCGGGGCGCGCCGCTATCCTCCAGGAGGCGCAAGGTCTCGTGGAACTGGCGGCGGCAATCGATCAGACCTTCGTCCAGGCCGTGGATGCGATCCTGTCCGCGGAGCGTCGCGTCATCGTGACCGGCATCGGCAAGTCTGGTCATATCGGCCGCAAGGTCGCCGCCACCTTCGCGGCGACAGGCACGGCCTCCTTCTTCCTGCACGCGAGCGAAGCGGCCCATGGCGATCTCGGCATGGTCACGTCGGGCGACCTGCTGCTGGTCTTTTCCAACAGCGGCTTCTCGCGCGAACTGCGCCCCCTGCTCGCTTATGCGCGGCGGCAGAACGTGCCGGTGATCGGCATCGTTTCCAAGCTCAATTCGCCGCTCGCGCGCGCTTCGGACATCGTGCTGCAATTGCCCAATGCGCCCGAGGCCTGCCCGGTCCGCATCGCGCCGACCACCTCGACCGCGATGATGCTGGGCATGGGCGATGCGCTCGCGCTCGCCGTCATGCAGCGCAAGGGCCTGACCCGCGACGATATCGCGCAATGGCATCCGGGCGGTGAGATCGGCTCGCGCCTGGCGCCGATCGACGACCTTATCGACCGCGACGAGCCGCTGCCGCTGGTCGCCTGGAATGCGCCGATGCGCGACATCGTGTTCGAGATGACATCGGGCGGCAAGGGCGTCGCCGGCGTGATCGGCGAGGATGGCGCGCTCATCGGCATCATCACGGACGGCGACCTGCGCCGCGCCTTCGATCAGGTGCTGACCGCCCGCGCCATCGACATCATGACCCGCGATCCGATCACGGTGCCGAGCGGCACGCCGGTGGAGGAGGTGATGACCGTGATGAACAGCGCCAAGATCACGGTCCTGTTCGTGACGGAGGCCGGCAATCCGACCAAGCCGATCGCGATCGCTCATATTCACGATCTGATGCCCTGATCGCGGGCTTGCGTTCGCTCGCCAATTCGTTGACGACACCCAGCATGTCTGCCGCCATCGTCATTCCCGCACGCTATGCGTCGAGCCGTTTTCCGGGCAAGCCCCTCACCGAGATCCATGGCCAGCCGCTGATCCGGTGGAGCTATGACGCGGCCAGCGCTGTCGAGGGCGCCGCGAGCGTCTATGTCGCGACGGACGACGAGCGGATCGCGCAGGCGGTCGAAAACTTTGGCGGCCAGTCGCTGATGACGCCGGAAAGCTGCGCCAACGGCACGGAGCGCGTCGCGGCCTGCCTCGATCGGCTGCCGGATGCGGACCTGCTGGTCAATTTCCAGGGCGACGCGCTGCTTACGCCGCCCGCCTTCGTTCAGGCGCTTATCGCCCATATGCAGGCCAATCCGGACGCGCAGGTCGGCACGATCGCCGTGCGTTGCTCGGCCGAGACCTTCCGGCATCTCGCGGAAGATGCCGCGCAGGGACGGGTCGGCGGCACGACCACCGTGCTCGACGGCGCAGGCAACGCGCTCTACTTCTCCAAGCGCATCCTGCCCTATCTCCCTGCCGGCCGCATGCCCGACGCGGACATGCCCGTGCTGCTGCATCTCGGCCTCTATGCCTATCGCCGCCCCGCGCTGGAGCGCTATGTCGCCATGGGCACGACCATGCTGGAGACGGTCGAGGGGCTTGAGCAACTCCGCTTCCTCGTCGCGGGTGTCCCGGTTGCGGTGCTCGCGCTGGAGGAGCAGGGTTACCCGATCGTCGAGGTGAACAATCCGAGCGACGTGGCCCTTGTCGAGGGGATACTCAGCCAGCGCGGCCTGCCATAACGGCGGCATGAGCGTGCAGGAAATGACCAGCCCGGTTCGACACCGCCGGCAGACGAGACCAGCCCTTCAGACGCTGATGCTCGCGGGCCTTGCCGCCTCGCTGTCGCTCAGCGGCTGCACATTGACCCGCGACATCCTCTACTCGCCCGGCAGGGAGCCGCCCGAGGCCATCAATTGGGTGCATGGCCCGCCGCAATCGGTGACCATCGTGACGCCCGACAAGCTCTCGCTCGCCGGCTATTACTGGCCGGGCCGGACGGGCGACCCGGACATCTACGTCTATTTCCACGGGCGCAACGGGACGGCGGAAGGCGCGGCCAATGTCGCCCAGCATCTCGCGGGGTCGGGCAATGCCGTGCTGGTAGCCTCCTATCGCGGCTTCGGGCGCAATCACGGCGGCCCCACCGAGGAAGGGCTGCTGCGCGATGCCGCGGCCTTCATCGCCAAGGCGCGCGAACTCGCCGGGCCCGGCGCGCGGATCTGGCTGGTCGGCCATTCGATCGGCTCGGCGGTCGCGCTCCATGCCGCCGCCGCCGATGGCCATATCGCAGGCGTCATAGCGATGAGCGCCTTCGTGAGGGTGACCGACGCCGCGCCGCGCTTCTGGCGCGCTTTCATTCCGGACCGCTGGGAGAATCTGACGGCGCTGAGGGAACTCCGCGTGCCCATCCTCTTCGTGCAGGGCGGGCTTGATCGGTTCATCCCCGCCGGCAGCGGCGACGTCCTGTTCTCCAACTATGATGGGGCAGCCAGCCTTGTGATGGGCGAGACCAGCCGGCACAATCCGGACATGCGCCTGCTCGGCCCGTGGATCGATCAGGCGATCATCGCCATGCAGGATGGCTCGCTCGCCGATCTGCCCTCCCCGCCTGCGGGTTGGATCGAGAAAGTGCGGCGACCGTGACGACGATCGCCGGCGCCATCTTCGCCATGCCGCCCTTTCCGGGCGCGAAGCCGCATCCGGTAGTCCGGCCGATCAGCGCGGGCGGCGAGGCGGACGGCGCGAGCGTCAATGCCTCCCAGCTTGTCGCGGCGATACGTCAGGCACGCGTCGGCGGCGCCTTCTGGCGGAGCGACGACATCTGGTCGAGCCCCGAAGACATCATCGAAGGCGCAGGCGACGATCCCCGCCTGCTGCTGGGGGCCATGACCGGAAAGCTCGTCCACGCCCGCAGCGCCGGCCCCTTCTCGGCGTTGCGCGGCCTGCTGCCCGGTTCGCCCGAGGCCGAGGCGGTGATCGAGGAACTGGTCGAGCGGCATCTGCTGCGCGCGGCCTCCTATGCCGACCCGTTCACCGGCGCGGCGACGAGCCCCCTCGCCCTCGTGGAAACGCTCGCCGGGTGGCGCAGGCTGATCGAGGCCAACCGGCCGATCGCGGCGGCCTTCGGATTCGCGCACTGGAAGCGCGACACGGTCGATCCGCTGCTCTGGGGCGGAGCGCCGGTGCCGTTCCGCTCTGCCAGCGAGGCTGCGCTCAAGGCACTGCCGCCCAACGCCGTCATCGCGATCTGGAAGGCCCGCGTGCCGCCCGCCTTCCTCGCCCAGATCGAGGCCGGCCCATGGCGCGTATGGGAAGTCGAGGATGGCTTTATCCGTTCGGCGGGTCTCGGCGCCGATTGCGTCCCGCCGCTCTCGATCATCGTCGACGAGATTGGCGTTCATTACGACCCCTCCCGGCCCAGCCGCCTCGAAACCATGCTCGCCGCCGATACCGTTCCAGCCGCCGATCTCGCGCGGGCGGCGCGCCTGCGGGAATGGCTCGTGCGCGAAGGGGTGAGCAAATATGGCGTCGGCGCCGGGGCCACGCTGCCCCGCGCGGGCGGCGAGAGGCGGCATATCCTCGTCGTGGGGCAGGTCGAGGATGATCGCTCGATCCTGTTCGGTGGGGGCGAGGTCCGCTCGAACCTCGAATTGCTGCGCCGCGTGCGCGCCGCCGCGCCGGACGCGTGGATCGTCTATCGGCCGCATCCGGACGTCGAGGCGGGCCACCGGCGCGGCGCGATTCCCGCACGCATGGCCCTGGAATTCGCGAACGAGATCGATCCCGGCAACCCCATCAGCGCCCTCATCGCCATGGTGGATGAGGTGCATGTGATCAGCTCGCTCACCGGTTTCGAGGCCCTGCTTCAGGGCAAGAAGGTGACGACCCATGGCATGCCCTTCTTCGCCGGATGGGGCTTAACCCATGATCTCGCGCCCAAATCTCCGCGCCGGGGCCGGCAGCTTGCGCTCGATGAACTCGTCGCGACGGTGCTGCTGCGCGCGCCGCGCTATCTCGATCCGGTCACAAATCTGCCTTGCACCGCCGAAATATTAATCATGCGTTTGCTCTCTGGCGTTCAGCGTGAAAATATTGCACTAGTTCCTCTGCGACGGTTGGTTGGGTGGGCGAAACGCGCTGTGGCGCAATTTGTGGAAATCCGATGAAGTTCCAACCCATAGCTCACCGCAATTTCCTGTTCCTCCAGGGGCCCCCAGGTCCGTTCTTCTGGCAACTTGCCGAGCGACTGCGCACGCTCGAATGCGGCATCTTCCGGATCAACCTCAATGGCGGCGACGAGGCCGACTGGCCGGGGGAAGCGACCAATTATCGCGGCAGCCGCAAGCGCTGGACCTTGTTCATCGATCGGTTCCTGAGCGAGCACGCAATCACGGACGTGGTGCTGTTTGGCGATTGCCGGCCGCTGCACATGGCCGCGCACCGCATGGCGCAACTGCGCAAGATCGACGTCCATGTCTTCGAGGAAGGCTATATCCGGCCCGACTGGCTGACCCTGGAGCCCAGCGGCGTCAACGGCAACAGCTCGCTGCCGCGCGATCCGGACTGGTATCTCAGGGAGGCGAGCACGCTGCCTCCCCTGCCCGACCGGCCGGGTATCACCTCCAGCTTCAATCGGCGCGCGCGCGACAGCTATCGCTATTATTCGCGCACCTGGCTCAGCCGTCCCCTCTATCCCTTTTATCGCTCCCACCGCAAAGGCTCGGTGGTGATCGAGGGCTTCGGCTGGCTCTACAAGTTCACCCGCGAGAAACGCGAGGCGCGCGAGGCAGAGCAGGTCATGGCCCGGCTTGCCGGGGCGCCCTACTTCATCTTCCCGCTCCAGCTCTCGACCGACTTCCAGATCCGCGAGCATTCGCCTTTCTCGGACATGGAGGAGGCGGCCGAATATGTGCTCTACAGCTTCGCCCGCCGCGCGCCCGGACATGCGCGGCTGCTCATCAAGGAGCATCCGCTGGAGGCGAGCTTCATCAACTGGGGCGCGCGCATCAGGCGGCTGGCGCGCAAACTGGGCGTGGCGGACCGAGTGCTCTACATCGCAGGCGGCGACCTTTTGCACCTGACGGCAGGCTCATGCGGCATGGTGACGGTCAACAGCACCTCGGCGACGCTGGCGCTTGCCGCGGGCATCCCCACCATCGCGCTCGGCAAGGCGATCTACAATATTCCAGGTGTCACCCATCAAGGCCGTCTCGACGACTTCTGGGCGCGCGGCCAAGCGCCTGATCCGAAGGTGTTCGATGCGTTCCGTCGCGTGCTCTACGATCGCTGCCTGATCTATGGCGGCCTCGCCAGCGAGACCGCTACCAAGATCCTGGTCGAATCGGCGGTGGAGCGGCTTGCCGGCGATCAGGTGAGCCATTGGTCGCCGACGCTGATCGCCACCGGCTGAGGACGAGGGCGAGGAAGAGCCATCGGCCCGGCCTCGCCTATGTGCTGATCCGCTCCAGCCAGCGGTCGACCCCGGCAAAATGCGCTTCCCAGGTCGGCGCTCTCCATCCGCCCATCCGGTCGAGTTGGGCGGCGCGCCGGGCGCTCTGCGGCGCCGCATAATCCTCAACGGCGCGGGCCCATCCCAAACCGTCGACTGGACTCAGATATTCCGGAATGTCTCCGGCAAGCTCACGAAACACTTCCAGATCGCTCGCGATGACCGGCGTGCCGCAGGCCAGCGCCTCGACCAGCGGCAAGCCGTAGCCCTCCACGAAGGATGGGAAGAGCAGCGCGCGCGCGCCGCGCAGATAAGCGGCCAGCAGAGCGTCCTCGCAACGCGAGAGCTCGATCACGTGGCCACGGATCGCATCGCTGCGTTCCAGCATGTCGACCGCCTGCTCGCTCTCCCAGCCGCGTTTGCCGATGATGACGAGTTGCGGAGCGGCGGGCCCCAGGCGCCGGGCCAGATCGGCCCAGATGGCCAGCAGCAGCAGATGGTTCTTGCGCCCTTCGATCGTGCCCAGCATCACGAAATAGGGCCGACCCGGAAGCGGGAGCGGCAGCGCGCCGCCCCCAGCCTGCGGCGCCAGTTCCACGCCGAGCGGCGCCACCAAGGTCGGCGGCACGCGCAATCCGCCCTGCAAACCGGCGAACACCGCCAGCTCGTTCAGCGTGTCACGGCTGTTGCCGATCAC
>JAFKLU010000053.1 GCA_017304105.1 Sphingomonadales bacterium | reverse complement strand
TGAGCGCCGCGGCCCGCACCGCCGCCTCGCGCGCGGAGGCGACCAGTTCGCGGTCGGGGGCGCCCCCCGCGGCGCGGTACTGGATCAGTTCGAGGTTCCCCAGGATCACCGTCAGCAGGTTGTTGAAGTCGTGCGCGATCCCGCCGGCGAGCTGGCCGATGGCGTCCATCTTGCTCGCCTGGTTGACGTGCGCCTCCAGGCGCCGCTGCTCGGTCACGTCCCAGCAGATGCCGAGCACGCCGGTGGTCCGCCCGCCCGCGTCGCGGACCGGGGTGAGGACCCGGCGGACGCACGCCCGCCGGCCGTCGGCGAGCACCACCTCCTCCTCGCTCTCGACGCTCTTGCCCCCGGCGAAAACGGCCCGCACATCCTCGGCGCAGCGGGCGGCCCGCGCCGGGTCGAACAGGTCGGCCTCCGTCGCCCCGACGACCTCGGCCTCGGTCCGCCCGACGGCCCGGCAGAACGGCCCGTTGGCCGCGACGTAGCGGTGCGCGCGGTCCTGGAGGAACACCCCCTGCCCCAGGTTCTCGATCAGGGTGCGGTACTTTTCCTCGCTCTGCGCCAGCGCGCGCTGGGCCTGTTCGCGCTCGCGGGCCTCGTTCTCCAGCGCCGCGGCCCGGCGCCGCGCGGTCTGGGCGAGGTGAACGGCCAGCGCGAACAGCGCGGTGGTGAGCAGCCCGATCGGGAGCGCCAGCCGGGGCAGCGAGAGGCTCTCGCGGGCCAGCACGTCCTCCGTCGGCCACACCGCGACGCGCCAGCCCAGCCCGCGGAACGACAGCGGCAGCGCCTGGCCCCACCGGTCGCGGTACGCCCGGTCGGACGCGTACCGGGTGAAGAACACGTCGTCGCCCGCCGACACGGCGACCGCGTACCCGGCCGCGACGTTGGCGTTGACGTAGGCGTCGAACAGCTCCTGGAGCCTTAGGACGGCGACCAGCCCGCCGGCGGGTGAACCGGGGCGGTGCGGGACGAAGACCAGCAGCACCCGCGCGTTGCGCCAGCTCGACCGCGGCGGGCGGACGACCGCGACCCGGCCCGCGGCGAGCGCCTCGGCCAGCGCGTCGGCCGCCCCGAACTCGGCCAGCGCCCGCGGCAGGCCCGGCACCGACTCGATCCACTCGACCGTGCGCTCCGGCGCGATCCGGGCCACGCCGAGGCAGGCGGGCGCCTGCCCGACGTAGGAGCCGGCGTCCAGCCGCACCCGTTCCGGGGCCGAACCGGGCCACTTCTCGGACAGGCCCGCCAGCCGGTTCACCTCTTGCGGGAGCCGGTCCTGCAGCAGGCGCTGCACGTAGGCGGTCTCGAACTGGACCTGCCGATGGACGCGCCGGGTCTGGTCGGCGTTCAGCGCCGCCCAGAGCGCGACCGTTCCCGCGGTGCCCGCGAGCCCGACGGCCAGCGGCAGCGCGCGGCCCGGGACGAGTGCGGGGGCGCCGCGGCGCAACGGGCTCGTGAGCAGCGCCAGCCCCGCCACCGCGACCCCGACCCCGCCCAGGACCGCGGGGCCGGCCGTGCGGCCGAACACGTCGCCGGGGTACGGCGTGAACAGCACGACGGCCGGGCCGACGAGGCAGGTCGCGCCGACGGAGGCGGTGAGGGCCGCGGCCGCGGCCGCGGTCGAACGCGCCGCCAGCGGGACGAGGGCGCAGGCGGTCGCGAAGTACAGCAGCCCGACCCCGGGCGCGACCCCGCCGGGGTGGGTCGGGTGCAGGGCCGGCGGCGCGAACGCCCACCGGTCGAGCCGGAGCCGATGATCTTGCCTTCGTTGCCATTGATTTGCTCCAGGATCCGCTTGGCTGGGTGCTGCGGATGAACGTTCCGGTTAAGGGGAGGCCGCACGGCGCGCCCGCCTCCTTTGGTGACATTCTTAAACGTCGTGGCGTGGCAGGTCCAGCGTCGCGCAAGCCGGCGCGGGCGGGCCGTCAGGCAACCGTCAGCAATCGCCGCTACCCTGCTTGCGGACGAAGGCTGCTGTGTCGCACGGATGCTGAGAAGCCATAGAAGCCGCTTGAACGAGTGGATGCAGGCGATGAAGACGAAAGACGCGGCCCGCGCCGACTCGGGCCAAGAGATGCCTGTTCATGCGTGTTCTTGTCGTAGAAGATAATCAACGCCTGGCGAAGCTGGTGGCCGATGGGCTGCAGCGGCGCGGCTTTTCGTGCGACATTGCCCATTGTCTCGCGGACGCGGACGACGCGATGGCGGGGGCGAGCTACGATGCCATCGTGCTCGACCTTGGCCTGCCCGATGGCGACGGCCTTGAGTGGCTTGCCAAGCGCCGCCACTATCGGCAGGTGCCGCCCGCCATCATCCAGACAGCGCGCGGGGCGCTGGAGGATCGCGTGGCTGGCCTCGATGCCGGCGCGGATGATTATGTCGTCAAGCCGGTGGAGATCGACGAACTGGCCGCGCGCATCCGGGCGCTGTTGCGCCGGCCCGGCGCGCGAGCGCCCACGGTGCTTGAAGCGGGCGCGCTGCAGTTCGATACGACAAGCAGGACGGCGCATTGTGCTGGCAGGGAGCTGGAGCTGTCCCGCCGCGAGGCTGACCTGCTGGAGCTGCTGCTGCGCCGGGCGGGGAGTGTCGTGCACCGCAAGGTGATCGAGGACGCGCTCTACAACTTTAGCGAGCCGGTCACGCCCAACGCCGTGGAGGCCGCCATCTCCCGTCTGCGGCGCAAGCTGGAGGAAGCCGGCGCGCGGGGCGCCCTGCACACGATCCGCGGGATCGGCTACATGCTGCGGGAGAATGGCCTGTGACCAGCCGTCGATCCGTCACTCGGCGGCTGAAGAAGGGCCTCAGTCTTGTCGGCCTTGTCGGCTCTGCCTTGCTGCTCGCCGCCGTCGTCTTTTTCTACTGGCATTCCTTCACCAATCTTTCCGCCAACAAGGCCGGGGCGCGCGCCATTCGGGAGATGTTCGAGCATGTGGCGCTGCCGCTGCTGGTGCTGATGGTGCCGGTGGCGATCGTGGGTCTGCGCGTGATCCGGCAGGCGTTCGTCCCGCTGGAGGAAGCCGCCGGGCAGATCGAGGCCGCGCGGGGGCATGAGCGCGGCTTCCGCATCGATACCTCGCAGATGCCGACGGAGGCGCTGCCCTTCACCGATGCCGTCAACGACCTGCTGACCCGGCTCGATGAAGCGGCGATGCGGCAGGAGGCCTTCGCCGCCGATGTCGCGCATGAGCTGCGCACGCCGCTTGCCGTGCTGTCGCTGGAGCTGGACCGGCTGGAGAGCGCGGATGCGCGGCGGCTGAAGGGCGATGTGGCCGCGATGCAGCGGCTGATCGATCAGCTGATGCTGCTTGCGCAGATCGATGCCGCGGCCGCCGCGCAGCTGGCGCCGGAGCCGGTGTCGCTGGTGGACGTGGCGACCGAGGTCGTCAGTCTTGTCGCGCCGGAGATCATCGCGAAGGGCAAGACGATCGCCTTCGAGCCGGAGCAGATGCCCATGGTGCGCGGGCGGCGCGAAGCGATCGCGGCCGCGCTGCGTAACCTCATCGACAATGCCGTCCGCCGAGCGGCTGCTCGATCTCGTGCGTCGCCACAGCCGTGCCGACCATGCGAGCAAGAATGGCGCCGGGCTGGGACTTGAGATCGTCGCGCGAATCATGGCGGCCCATGGCGGGGCCTTGCGGACCGATCCGGACCAGCGGGAACTTTCTCTGCATTTCCCGGGCGACTGAGCGGGAACCGTCAGGGACTTGTCAGCTTCGGCGGATATGCGGCGGCCATGTCAAAGCGGTCTATCCTTCTCGCGGGCATTGCTGTGGCCGCATTGGCAGTCGCCGGCTGGTGGTGGCTCGCCGCCCCCACCGGCACTGCGCCCTCACCAGCGACGGAGCAGGCCGCAGGCGCCGCCTCGCCCGGCATTCTGAAGGTTGAGGACGAGCGCGCCGCTGCGCTCGGCATCCGGCTGGAAGCGGCGAGCGCGGCGGATGAAGCGCCGCTGGGCGTGGTCCCAGCCATGATCGAGCCTCCGGCCAATGCACGCGTTGCCGTGGCGGCGACCTTCCCCGGCGTGGTGACGCGCACGCTGGTGGTGGAGGGCGACTCGGTCCGCCAGGGGCAACCGCTCGCGATCATCTCCAGCCGGGACGTGCTGACGATGGGCGCGGACCTCGCGCGGGCCGACGCACGGCTGGGCGTCGCGCGCTCGAACGCTGCCCGGCTCTCACAGCTCAGCCGCGAGGGCATCATCGCCGGCGCCCGCGCAGACCAGGCCAACGCGATCGCCGCCGAAGCGCGGGCGGATGTCTCGGAAAAGGCGCGCATCCTGCGGATGGTCAATGGCCAGGGCAGCAGTGGCTCCTATACGCTCACGGCCCCGATCGCCGGACGCGTGACCAGCGCAACCATCCAGGCCGGCAATCCGGTGGATGGCACGACCGCGCCTTATGTGATTGATGCGGCAGGCCGTGGGCTCGACGATCGATCCCGCGACGCGCTCGGCAAGCCTGAAGGCCCAGATTCCGGCCCGGCCCGGCATTGTCGCCGGCCGCACGACCAGCCTCGCCATTTCCGGCCCGGCGCCTGCGGGCGCCGCGAGCGTGCCGTCTGCCGCCGTGGCGGTGCTTGAGGGCAAGACCGTGGTGTTCGTCGCCGCACCGGGTGGCTTTGCCATCCGCGAGGTGGTGAGCGGCGGCACGTCCGGCGCCCGCACCGTGCTGCTCTCCGGCGTGAAGCCGGGCGAGCGGATCGTGATTGAAGGCACGAGCGCGCTCAAGGCGCTCGCGCTGTCGCGCTAGGCCGCTCGATGCTGCGCACACTCGTCGGTACCGCGCTTTCCTATCGCCTGCTCGTCATCGCGCTCGCAGCGATGGTCGCGGCGCTGGGCGCCTGGGCGTTCGTCAACCTGCCGGTGGATGCCTACCCCAACATCGCCCAGACGCAGGTGAAGATCATCCTCAAGGCGCCGGGCATGACGCCGGAGGAAGTGGAGAGCCGCGTCATCACGCCGATCGAGATGGAGATGCTCGGCATCCCCAACCAGTCGATCATGCGCTCGACCGCCAAATATGCCATCGCCGACATCACGATCGATTTCGCCGAGGGCACGGACATCTACTGGGCGCGCCAGCAGGTCGCCGAGCGCCTCTCCGGCGTCATGGCTGATCTTCCTGCCGCGGTGAGCGGCGGGCTGGCGCCGATCTCGACGCCGCTCTCGGACGTCTTCATGTTCACCATCGAAGGCCCGCTCTCGCTCCAGCAGAAGCGCGAGCTGCTCGACTGGACGATCCGCCCCGCGCTGCGCACGGTGCCCGGCGTGGCCGACGTCAATGCGTTGGGCGGCTTTGTGCGGACCTTCGAGGTCCGGCCCGATCCCGTCGCGCTGGCGAGCACGAAGCTCTCTATCGCCGATCTGCGCATGGCCATTGAGAGCGGCAACCGCAACGATGGCGCCGGGCGCCTCGCCGTGGGCGAGGAGGCGCTGATCGTGCGCGCCATTGGCGCTATCCGCACCACCGAAGACCTCCAGTCGCTGGTGATCGCCAGCCGGGACGGACGCATCGTGCGCCTCGGGGATGTGGCGACCGTCGCCACGGGCAGCCTCACCCGCTATGGCGCAGTCAGCAAGAATGGCGAGGGGGAGGCCGTCGAAGGGCTTGTTATCGCATTGCGCGGCGCCGATGCACGCCAGGTGGTGCATGGCGTGAGCGCGCGGCTCGACGAGATCAGCAAGACGCTGCCGGCCGGCACGCATATCGACGTGTTCTACGACCGCTCTCACCTGATCGAGCGCGCCGTCGGCACCGTGGAGAAGGCGCTGATCGAGGCTACCATCCTCGTCGTCGTCCTCCTCATCCTCTTCCTTGGCGACTGGCGAGCGGCGGCGATTGTCGCCGTGACGCTGCCGATGGCGGCGCTGATTACCTTCCTGTTCATGCACGGCATCGGCCTGTCCGCGAACCTGATGAGCCTCGGCGGCCTCGCGATCGCGATCGGCATGCTGGTCGATGGCGCCGTGGTGGTGGTCGAGAATATTGTCGAGCGGCTCGGGCGCGCGCATGAGGAAGGGCGCCCCCGCCTCAATCTCGTCTTCCAGGCGGCGAGCGAAGTGACCGTGCCGGTCTCCGCCGGCATCGTGATCATCGCGCTGGTCTTCCTGCCGCTGCTTTCGCTGGAGGGCATTGAGGGCAAGCTGTTCGCGCCCGTCGCGCTCACGATCGTGTTCGCGCTCGCGGGGTCGCTGCTGCTCGCGCTCACACTGGTCCCGGTGTTGTCATCCTTCGGCCTCAAGAGCGGGCATCATGGCGAGCCGTGGATCATGCGGATGCTCAGCCCGCGCTACCACTGGCTGCTGGAGGCTGCCTTCGCGCGCAAGCGGCTCGTCTACGGGCTGTCGGCAGCGGGTCTTGTGGTCGCCGGCGTGGCTTATGGCGCGGTCGGCAAGACGTTCATGCCGACGATGGATGAGGGCTCGGTGATCGTGCAGCTCACCAAGCTTGCGTCGATCAACCTCGATCAGTCGGTCAAGGACGACATGGCGGCGGAGCGCGCGATGATGTCGGTGCCCGAGGTCCAGGACGTGATCGCGCGCGTCGGCACGGACGAGATCGGCCTTGATCCGATGGGCCCCAATGAGACCGACGCCTTCATCCGCCTGAAGCCGCAATCGGAATGGCGCGGCGACAAGGAATTCGTGGTCGACGAGATCCGCAAGGCTCTGGACGGTCTGCCCGGCATCGAGGCGAGCTTCACCCAGCCGATCGAGATGCGCGTCTCCGAGATGCTGACCGGGGCGCGCGGCGACCTCGCGGTCAGGATCTTCGGCCCGGACCTCGCGACGCTTGGCGAACTCGCCGGTCAGGTGCAGCACACGCTTGCCGGCATCCGTGGATCGGCGGAGGTGCTCACCGTCGCCAATGACAGCGTCGATTATCTCCAGCTCGACATTGACCGCGCCGCCGCTGGCCGCTTCGGCATGCCGGTGGACCAGATGCAGGACGCGCTGCGGGCGCAGGTCGAAGGGATTCGGGCAGGTGTCGTCGCCGAGGGGCAGAAGCGCACGCCCATCGTGATCCGTGGCGATGAGGCCATGCGCACCGACCCGGCGCGCTTCGCCGACCTGCAATTGCGCACGCCCGACGGCACACTTGCCCGGGTCAGCGACATGGCGCGCATCGAGCGCACGGAAGGACCAGTGAAGCTCGACCATGAAAATGGCTCGCGGTTCGCGCTGGTGCAGGCCTTCGTCTCCGGCCGCGACCTTGTGGGCTATGTGGACGAGGCCAAGGCGGCGGTTGCGGCCAAGGTGACGCTGCCGTCCGGCTACCATATCGTGTGGGGCGGGCAGTTCGAGAACCAGCAGCGCGCCTCGGCCCGGCTGATGCTGGTGATCCCGATCGCGCTGCTGCTGATCTTCTTCGTCCTGCTGGCCACGCTGCGCTCGCTGCGCGCGTCGTTCCTCATTCTCGTGAACATCCCCTTCGCGATGGTGGGCGGCATCGTCTCCCTCTGGGTCTCGGGCGAATATCTCTCCGTGCCCGCGTCGGTCGGGTTCATCGCGCTGCTCGGCATCGCGGTGCTGAACGGGCTCGTGCTGGTCGCCTATTTCCGCCAGCTGCGCGCCGAGGGGCGCAGCATGATGGAGGCCGTGCGCGTGGGGGCCGAGCGCCGGCTTCGCCCGGTGCTGATGACCGCGAGCATCACCGCTTTCGGGCTTGTGCCGCTGCTGTTCGCCACCGGTCCGGGATCGGAGATCCAGCGCCCGCTGGCGATCGTCGTCATTGGCGGGCTGGTTACGTCCACACTGCTGACGCTGGTTCTCCTGCCAATCCTGTTCGAGCGATTCGGCGAGAGCATGGAAGGAGCCGCCCGTGACTGAGATGCTGTTGACCTTTCATTGCGCCCTTCACGACGTGGATGCCGTGGCGGAAGCGATCCGCGCGATTTCGCACGCGCCGATCCATGTCACCGACAAGGCCGTGCGTGGCTGGGACTTCGAGGACGCCAGCACCGCCGAGCAGGTCATCGGGCTCCTTCGGCGCAATGCGCTGGAGTTGATTGTCGACGCCGATGCCGTGGAGACGCTGGTTCAGGTGGTGACCGGAGCAAAGCGCGCGCTGCCGGTGAGATGGCATGCGGTTCCGGTGGCGGTGCGGGGTAGGATCGCATGAAATCGACCCTGCTCACCGGCGCATTTCTCGCATTGCTGACGCCCGCCGCGCTTCAGGCGCAGCGGATGGACCTGCCGCCTGCCGAGAAGGTCATCGAGGCGCTGGACAATCATCCGACTGTCGCGGCCGCCGCCGCGCGTGTCGAAGCCGCCCGGGCCGGACGCACAATGCTCGCCAAGGGGACGCATGAAGTCACCGTGTCCGGCAGCTATATCCGTCGCACGGTGGACCGCGAAGGCGGCTATGACGAATTCGACAGCACCGTCTCCCGCGCCTTCCGCCTGCCGGGCAAGGCCGCGCTCGACCGAAATGCGGGCACACTGGGCGTCGAGGTGGCGGAAAATCGACGGGACGATGTGCGGCATCAGGCGGCGCTGACGCTCTCCACGCTGTGGCACGACTGGCTCACCGCCGGCAGCCTCTATCGGAGCGACACGAACACCGTCGGCGTGCTCGAAGCGGCGCTGGCCGCCGTGCGCCGCCGCGTGCAGCTGCGTGACGCTTCCCAGCTGGAGCTCGATCAGGCGTCCGCGGCGCTCGACCTCGCTCGCGCCCAGGCTGAGGCATCACGGGCCAGTGAGGAACAGGCGCGCGTGACTTTGGCCGCGACCTTCCCGGAACTTCCATTGCCGCTGGAGCCGCCCGAACTGGCCCTGCCCGAGCTGCCCTCTCCGGGGCTGGAGGCGATGCGGGGGCTGGTGATCGAACGCAGCCATGAAATCGGCGCGGCGGACCGCGAGGCGCAGCGGCTTGACGTCGTCGCGCGACGCGCGCGAGCGGACCGGATCGCCGATCCCTCCCTCGGCGTCCGCCTGTTCAGCGAACGCAGCGGGATGGAGCAGGGCGCAGGACTGGTCATGTCCATCCCGATCGGCGGCGGCTATCGCCGCGCGGCGGAGGGGCAGGCTCTGGCCGAGGCAAAGGCCGGGCGGCTCGAACTCGCCAATGTCGAGCGGATGGTGACGGCCACGGCGGACGCCGACCTCTCCAACGCGCGGACGCGTCTGCAAGCCTGGAAAAGCGCTAGTGCCGCTGCCCGCAGCGCCGCCGAAGCCGCCCGCAGGACAGAGCGCGGTCACCAGCTCGGCCAGATCGACCTGACCGACCTGCTCTACGCCCAGCGGCAGGCCAATGATGCCCGCCGCGCCGAAATCGAGGCGCGATCGGAGGCAGATCGCGCGCTGATGAAGCTCCAGATCGATTCGCACGTCATCTGGATGGAGGACGAGACGCATGACCACGCCCACTGATGCGATGGACGGCACCGGCCTGTGAGGCGTAGCGGCGAGCGGTCCTCATATCCGCCCGTTCGGTTCGAGCGGCCGTCGAGCCTGTCGAGACGGCTGTCGAGAACGTCGGCGCGCGCTGATTTCTCGACTTCGGTTCTCGACAAGCTCGAACCTTCGCTTGAAACGAACGGTGTGAGACCTCAGAATCCAAGGCTACGTACGTAAAGTCCGAATTCGCCCGTGCGACCTAGCGCATGGCGAACAGCTCCTGATGGAAGCGCCCGGCCGGCAATCCGTTTGCCTGCATCGCCTCGCGCAGGGCCTCGCCGAACGGCGCGGGGCCGCAGAACCAGACTTCCGCGCTTCGCCAGTCCGGCACCATTGTTTCCAGCCGGTCGACCGTCAGCGGCTCGTCGGGCGGCGTCACCAGCAGGTGCAGGCGCGCGCCGGTGCGGTCGGCTAGCGCCTGCAGGCGCCGCATCAGCCGCTCGTTGCGCATACGTGTCGAATAGATCAGGTCGACGTCCGCCTGTCCGGCGCCCTCGACCAGCATTTCCAGCCCGGCCATGAAGGGGGTGATGCCGATGCCGCCCGCGATCCATAGCTGGCGCTCGCCGCCGGTCCGGAAATCGAACCGACCATAGGGGCCTTCGATCGCCACGGTCTGGCCGGGAAACAGCCGGTCGGGCAGGGCACGCGTATAATCGCCGAGCCCAACCGGCAAGCCACCGAGTTCCTGCCGCTCCCGGGCGTCGACGAACGCGAACTGGCCGGCCCGATGCCCCGGCCAGGCGGTCTCAAGCCGCACCGTCACCTCGATGACGCCGCTGTCCTGATGGTGCTCCACCTGCTCGATGGCACCTGTCGCGCGCCGGTTCTTCCCGATGCGGCGGAACAGCGATGTGAGCGCGGCGAGTGAGGCTCCCGCCATCAGCGCCCCGAGCAGCGGCCCCACCGGCACGCTCCAATAGGCCGGCCCCAGCAGGATGACCGCGTGGAACACCAGCACCAGATAGAGGGCCGCCAGTACGCGGTGCACCTTGAAGAAGTAGCGGTACGGGAAGCGCTTCCACAGCGCCACGATCACCAGTGCCACCAGCAGGTAGAGCACCCATTCGCCAACAGAGACGGCGGGCTCGTGAAGATCACGGAACGGATCGAAGCCCGTCGCGGCCTCGATCGGCGGCCGGGGGCGACGCACCCGCGCGGCGACCCAGCCCCAGCTCACGAAGCTGCGCGGCAGGATCTCGATCAGCCAATGAACGACGCCCAGGCTCGCCCCGGCGATCCCGAACCATTTGTGCAGCCGATAATATTTGTCGAGCCCGCCGAGCAGGCTCTCGAACTGCACGGGCCGCGCCGCCAGCATAACAGCGGCGGACAGAAAGCCGATGGCGAGGATGCCGGTATAATAGAGCGCGACATTGCGGATCGCCCAGAAACCGCCCGCGAACGGATTAGCCTTGAGGCCAATGGCCCAGACGCACGTGAGCAAGAGCGGAAGGGCTGCAAATGCCAGCGCGAGGCGCTTCTGGTCCGTCACTGCTTCACTCTCCTCGCGAGCGCCAGATATCTTCGAATGGCCCAGATGGCACGGACGTGCAGAGCCTGCCCTTAGGAATATTACTGGTTTCCACCTATGCAACACATTGCCCGCATTCCGGAGCATTTGGAAAGTCGGACATATCAGCCTGATTTCTCAAAGATTGGGCGCAAGCCGCTCCATGCACTTTGAGGCAGCCGCGACATGCTCAAATTGCCTAGCGCAACCGCGCCCGCTAGGTAGCGATACGGCCGGTGGAGCGTCATTTGGATGAATAAGAAAGCGGTGAAAATCGGTCTCTGGGTGCTGGTCGCGGTCGCCCTGCTATCGGTGGCTTATTGGTTGCTCTCGCCGCGCGAGAAGCAGGTGGCCTCGTTTGTTGCGGAAATGGCGCCGGCGGAGCGCATTCTCGCGGTCAACGGGCGGATTCGCCCCCGACTTCAGGTGGACATCCGGCCCGCAATTGGCGGAGAGCTTGTCGATCTGCCGTTCGATGTCGGCGATCGGGTGCAGGCAGGGCAAATACTCGCGCGGATCGATGACAAGCCTGAAGCCGCCGCGATTGCGGAGGCCGAGGCATCCGTGCAGGCGCAACAGGCCGTTCTCGCTCAGGCCCGCCGCGATCTCGCCCGTTTCGAGGCGCTGGGTGAGTTCACCACCAGACGTGAGGTCGAGCAGAGGCGCCTCTCGGTCAAGGAGGGCGAGCGGGAGCTAAGCCGGCGCCGGGCCAGCCTGATCCAGATGCGCGAACTGCGCGACCGCCGGATATTGCGCGCGCCCTTTGCGGGTGTGATCCTCGAACGGCCCGTTGATCCGGGCCAGACGGTCGGTCTCGACAGCGTCATCTACCGCCTGGCCGATCTCGCCGGCCCGCAAGTCACGGCCGAGGTGGATGAGATCTATGCCGCGCAAATCCGCCCCGATATGGACGCGACGATCAGCCTGCCGGCGCAGGAACGCCCGCTCAGGGCCAAGGTTCTCCACATAGAACCGCGCGTGGACCCGGCGACCGGCGCGCGCGATGTTCGCCTGGGGCTTGTGGGCGGGACGCTCGACGCCCCCTCCGGTCTCACCGTCACGGTCAATCTCGTGATCGAGAAGCGGAGTCGCGCCATCAGTCTGCCGCGCAGTGCCATCGTCCAGTCTGGCGGCAATGCCAGGGTCAGGGTCATCGGGGACGACGATGTGGTGATCGACCGCAGGATCGACTTCATCGATTGGCCGGCGGAGGAGGTGATCGTCACGCGCGGCATCAAGCCGGGCGAACGCATCATGGCCGATCCCGGTGCCGCGGAGCCGGGTGAGAAGGTCAAAGGGGTCTGACTGGATGACTCCTTATGCGGTCAAGCTCGCCATTCGACATTTGCTGTCTCATCCGGGGCAGACCTCGCTGCTGATGGCGGGCGTGGCGCTGGGCGTGAGCGTCTTCATCTTCATGAGCGCGCTCATTGGCGGGCTGGCGACCCTGCTCACCCTGAGGACGGTCGGCAGTATTCCCCATATCGTTCTGGAAATGCCAGATCGCGATCCTGCCATCCTTTCTGCTGACAGGCGCGCGCAGGTGGCGCTGCAAAAGGACCTCAGCCGCCGCGAGCAGATCGCGATCTGGCAACCGCTCATTCCGATCATCGAGAAAACGCCGGGCGTCACGGCCGTATCGCCGCAAATCCGTGGATCGGCCTTCGTCGAACGCGGGCAAGCGGTGGCGCCTGTCGGGGTCATGGGCGTGATGCCCGGCAAGCTCTCCGATATCGCCGACATCGAGGCGGCGGTCGTGGACGGCAGCAGCAACCTCCCGGCCGATGGCATCCTGATCGGCAGCAGGCTGGCGCGCGATCTTGGCCTGCGGGTCGGGCAAGTGGTCCGCCTGAGTTCGGATCGCGGGCGCGCGCGCAGTTTCCGGATTGGCGGCATCTTCACCCTCGGCATCGCCAGCGCCGATCGGCAGGCCGTCTACATGAACTTCACCACCGCGCGTGCCCTGTTCGACCTGTCGACCGGCATCTCCCGGATCGAGATCAAGGTGGCCCCGGCCATCACCGCAGCCGACATCGCCGAACGTCTGCGCCGGTCCACCGGCCTCAAGGCCACGGCATGGACCGAGGAAAACAGCCAGCTGTTCGAGGGGCTGGATGCCCAGGCTCGCACCGGCACGATCATCAAGGCCTTTTCCCTCATCACCATCATCGTTGGCATTGCGAGCGCCATGTTGCTCTCCATCATCAGGCGCCAGTCGGAAATCGGGATCATGCGCGCCATGGGGGCCAGCAGGGCGCTGGTGGTCTCCATCTTCGTGCTTGAGGGCACGCTGATCGGCCTTGTCGGGGCGGTCGTCGGCGCGATTGTCGCATGGCTCGCCCTCTTGCCCCTTCCGCCGGTGACGGAGGTCCGCAGCGGCAGCCTGCCGATCGACCGGCAGCAGGGCGATTTCCTCCTGGCGGTCACGCTGACGACCCTCGCGGCAATGCTCGCCTCGATCCTGCCTGCCCGAAACGCAGCCCGGATCGATCCGGTCGAGGCGATCGGGGCATGAGCGGGGACGCGATCCTCTCGGTCGGCGGGCTCACCAAGAGCTTTGGCGAGGGCGAGGCCGAGTTGCTCGTCCTGAAGGGCATCGACCTGTCGATGACGGCGGGCGAAATGGCGGCGCTGCTTGGCCCCTCCGGTTCGGGCAAGAGTACGTTGCTGACCATATTGGGCACGTTGATGCGCGC
Organism: Sphingomonadales bacterium; assembly: GCA_017304105.1. Taxonomy (GTDB): domain Bacteria; phylum Pseudomonadota; class Alphaproteobacteria; order Sphingomonadales; family Sphingomonadaceae; genus Sphingobium. Next base: position 11,788 of record JAFKLU010000053.1, on the reverse strand, counting down.
CAGTGGCGGCACCCACGAGATGCTCGGCGTGGACCTGATGCAGGCCAGCGAAGCCCGCCGCACCGAATTCCGCAGCAAGCATCTGGGCTTCGTGTTCCAGTTTCATCACCTGCTGCCCGATCTCTCGGCCCTTGAGAACGTGATGATGCCTGCCGCCTGCGCAGCCGGGCGGGAAACGCGCGCCATGCGGGAGCGGGCGAGCGACCTGCTGGAGGCCGTGGGGCTTGCCGATCGCAGGGACTATCGCCCATCGGCCATGTCCGGCGGCCAGCGCCAGCGTGTCGCGGTGGCGCGCGCCCTCATCAACAACCCGGTTCTCGTCCTTGCTGACGAGCCGACCGGCAATCTCGACCGGCAATCGGCCGACCATGTGATGGACCTGATCCGTTCGATCAATCAGACGATGGCCACCAGCTTCCTGATCTCCACCCATGACGAACATATCGCCATGCAATGCCCGCGCCGGATCGAGCTTCTCGATGGCCGGATCGTCCGGTCCTGATCCTCAAGGGAAACATCCATGCAAATCGCTCTTCGAAGCCTTCTGATCCTTTGCGCCCCGGCGATCGCAGCGTCCGTCAACGCCCAGGGCGGTCCACTGCCGGGGGTAGGCGGACCGGGGCGGGGCGACACGATCACTGTCGGTCTGGGAGTCGCCGTGACGACCTCCTATGATGGGGCGAAGGATTACCGGTTCATCCCCGGTGGAGCGCTGCGCGGCACGGTCAGCGGGCATGATTTCCAGCTCAACGGGCCGCAACTCTTCTTCGATGCCATCCCCAATGATCCGCGCAGGAAGGTCGATATGGAGCTTGGCCCGGTCGCAGGGGTTCGCTTCAACCGCACGGGCGATGTCAGTGATAGTCGCGTCGCTGCATTGGGTGAGCTTGATACCGCGGTCGAACTCGGCGCGCGTGGTTCCATTGGCGCGCGCGGGCTGTTCAACCGCACGGATAAGCTCGCCTTTGCCGTCACCGGGCTATGGGATGTCGCGCGCGCGCATGGCAGCCACGTCATCAGCCCCAGCGTGGAATACACCACGCTTGCGGGTCGGCGGACATTCCTGCGCATGGCGGTTACGAGCGAATTCGTCGGCGGCGGCTATAGCGACTATTATTTCGGCATTACCCCGGCTGCGTCCGTCGCCAGCGGCCTTTCCGCCTATGATCCGGCGAGCGGCCTTGGCAGCATTGGAGGCAACATCTTCGCCACCCATTCCCTGAGCGGAAAGCGAACGGGCTGGGGCTTGTTCGGTATCGCGAGCTACAAGCGCCTTCAGGGGGATATCGCGACGAGCCCCATCGTGCGGGAGACAGGTTCGCCGAACCAGTTCTTCGGGGCGGTCGGGCTGGGATATACGTTTTAGAGTCTGATCAGACAGCAGCCCACCCGCCATCCGTTCGTGTCGAGCGAAGTCGAGACACGTCGCGGGGCACCCATACGTGTCTCGACTTCGCTCGACACGAACGGGACGGGGCTTGCTTCAATCTGGTCAGGACGAACTTTGGCGCGCGCGATCTTTGGACATCCTGACGCATCGGGATCAGGCGGCTATTTCAAGCCGGTGGAGCCGAACCCGCCCGATCCGCGGTCGCTCTGCGACAGCTCCTCCACCTCGACCGTCGGATAACGGCGCACGTCCGCGATGACGGCTTGCGCGATCCGGTCGCCGTGGCTGATCGAGAAAGGCTCGCGACCGAGATAATACAGGCCGACCATCACGACGCCGCGATAATCCTCATCGACGGTCCCCGGGCTGTTGGGAATGATGAAGCCATGCTTGAGGGCCATGCCGGAGCGCGGCCGCACCTGCATCTCGGTGCCCTCGGGCAATTCGACGCAAAAGCCGGTGGAAATCAGCTTCAGGTCGCCATGCTCAAACGTGACCGGTCCCTCGGGAAGGAAGGCCCGCAGGTCCATCCCCGCAGCGCCGGGAGTCGCATAGGTCGGAAGCGGCAGGCTCGTGTTTTCCGGTACTCGCTTGAACTTTACGCTGGACATTGTTGCTCCATGAAACGGGTCGGGGCAGGCCTTTTGAGACATTGATAACCCGGCTCTGCCCGTGCGGGTCCGAATCTGTCCGCCTGTCCGAAATCCGGTGAGCTGGCCCCACCGGCTGGCTGTTCCCGATCAGGCCGTGCGATCGCTCGTGGTCACGCCTACGCCATCGCTTCAGCGTCTTGCAAGCGCTCGCCCCTGATTGCCTGCCGCCGTTAACGGCCGGCCAGTTCGTCGGCGATCTTCTGCACGAGACGCGCGGCGACGGCGGTCTTGGGCATGTCGGGCCAGTCCTCCACCCCATTGGCGGTGACGATATGGACGCTGTTTGTCGCGCCGCCCATCACCTCGCCCGAGACGTCGTTGGCGACGATCCAGTCGGCATGTTTCCTCATGCGCTTGGCTTTCGCATGCTCGACGATGTTCTGGGTCTCGGCGGCAAAGCCGATCACCAGCGCCGGGCGCTGCTCGCTCTGGCCGAGCGTGGCGAGAATGTCCGGATTTTCGGCGAGCGGCAGCGGGGCGGGCCTGCCCGATCCGTCCTTCTTGAGCTTCTGCGGCGCCTCGTCGGCCGCACGCCAGTCGGCAACCGCGGCGACCATGATCGCGACATCGGCGGGCAGCGCCGCCTCGACCGCCGCCAGCATCTCGCGCGCGGTCTCGACATCGATGCGGGTGACGCCGGGCGGCGTCGGCAGCGCGACAGGGCCGGAGACGAGCGTGACGCGTGCCCCCGCGCGCGCGGCGGCCGCGGCGATGGCATAGCCCTGTTTGCCGGACGAGCGATTGGCAATGTAGCGCACCGGGTCGATCGGCTCATGCGTGGGGCCGGCGGTGACCAGAACGTGGCGGCCGTAGAGTGTCGGCCCCGAGAGGTCCGGCGCGACGATGGTGCGCGTGGTATCGGTGAGCAGCGGGGGCGATGCGGCCCCATCCGCGAGCAGCCGCTCAATCTCGGCGAGAATTTCCGCCGGTTCGGGCAGGCGGCCTTTGCCCCACTCGTTGCAGGCCATGGCGCCCACGCCCGGCTCCATCACATGGATGCCGTCGTCGCGAAGCTGGGCGATGTTCCGCTGCGTTGCCTTGTGGTGCCACATGCGCACGTTCATCGCGGGGGCGACGAGCACCGGCTTGTCGGTCGCGAGCAGGACGGTGGTGGCGAGATCGTCGGCAAGTCCTCCGGCCATCCGGGCGAGGATGTTGGCCGTGGCGGGCGCGACGACGATCAGGTCGGCCTCCCGGCTCAGCTGGATATGCCCGATCTCGCGCTCTTCCTTGAGGTCGAACATGTCGCCGTAGACATGATCCTCGGTGAGCACGCCGAAACTGAGCGGCGTCACGAAGCGCGTGGCCGAATCGGTCAGCACCGCGCGCACGGCGATGTTCTTGCCCTTGAGCAGGCGGACCAGTTCCAACGCCTTGTAGGCGGCGATCCCGCCCGAGACGATGAGGAGGATGCGGCGCTGAGTCACGAGCGTCTATGTAGCGCGCTGGGCTCCAAACACCAGAGGGCGCGCAAGGTCGCGCAGCGCGGCGGGCGCGAAGATGAGGCCCACGAGCAGGATCGGCGTGATCATCACCGCCCAGTAGAAATTGTCCGGCCGGCCGAAGAGCATCATCGCGCCCGAGAATCCGGCGAGGAACAGCGCAGCACGCGTGCCGGTCGGGCTCGCCCAGGCGGTCCAGCCGAGCAGGGCGAGCGGGACGAGCAGCGGCGTGACCGCGAAGGGGAGATGATTGAACAGCGTCGCCTTCTGGATCGCGGCGACCACGAAGGGCCAGCCGCCGCTCGCGCTCCAGCCGGGGGAGGCGGGGTCGGCCGCGCTGGTGACGGCCCAGACCGCCTGCGCATGCAGGCCGAGTGCGGCGAGGAAAGCGATCGTGACGCCGGCCCAGGCCGCGGCCTCGCGCCAGCGGCGCTCCAAGAGGGCAAGGGCGCCCATCAGCAGCACATAAGGCAGCGCCAGTTCGCGGATCATCACAGCGAGCAGGGCGAGCAGCACCGATGGCCACCAGCGTTCATGGCGATAGAGCGCCAGCGAGAGCGCGATGAGCAGCGCGGCCCAGCTCTCGTGGAAGACGACCAGCGCGGGCGAGAAGGCAGTGAGGCAGTTCATCATCACCAGCAGCGAGGCCCAGGAGCAGATTTCCGGCGTCCGCAGCGCGGGCGCGAGGCGCACCGTCCAGGCGAGGATGACCGCCGCGATCAGCAGGCACATCGGCACGATGGCGAGGCCCGGCGGCAGGGCGGCGAGCATGTAGGTCAGCGTCGGCAGGCGGACCGCCACGAAGGGGCGCAGCGGATAATCATTGTCGCGCAGCAGCCGGGTCGCGGCGGCATAATAATCCTCGCCCCCGCGCACCTTCTGCGCCATCGCCCTGTAGAGCGCGACATCATCGCCAGCCGCATCCGGCGGGGTCTCGCTGCCTGCGATGCCGGTGATCGGCCGCTCGGCCATGAGCTGCGGCGGCACCGGGCGCGCAACGCCGCAAGCGACCAGCAGCGCGAAAGCCAGCAGCGCCAGTCCGCAGGCCCAGCCGGGCCAGCGCGCGAAACGCGTGGGCTGGCTGAGCGGATCGGGCATGCGCAAGCGGCGGGGTTCCTTTGGGATCGAAATGACGGGCGAGCCATAGCGCCAAGGCGTTAATCCCCGATTGAAGCGGCCCACCCGACCGCCTAGTCAGGCACGCGACCGGACTGCAGGTGAAGCGACATGCATGTGGGATTGATCGGCGGCATCGGCCCGGCCGCGACGCTCGTCTATTACAGCGCCCTCTCGCGGCAATGCGCGGCGGCGGGCCAGCGGCTGCACCTCACCATCGCGAATGCCGACACGCGCGAGATGATCGCCAATATGGAGGCCGGCCGCCCGGACCTGCAGGCGGCGATCTTCGCCACTTATGTGGATCAGCTCAAGGCGGCCGGCTGCAAGGCGGCGGCGCTCACCTCCATGGGCGGGCATTTCTGCGTGGAGCAGCTGAAGGCGATCGCCTCGCTGCCGATCATCAGCGCCATTCCCGCGCTCGACGCGCGCTTCGCGGCGGAAGGCTATGGCACGGTCGGCGTGATGGGCACGCGGGCGGTGATGAGCTCGGGCATATACGGCGTGCAGGCCGCGCCGGTGATCGCGCCCGAGGGCGAGGATCTGGACGCCGTGCATGAGCATTATCTCGGCATCGCCGTCGCCGCCGCCGCGACGCCAGCGCGGGTCGATTTCTTCCGCGAGCAGGGCCGCAAGCTGATCGAGCGCGGCGCTGATGTGGTCATCCTTGGCGGCACGGATTTGTCCGTCGCCTTCGCGCAAGACCCCGGCTACCCGATCCTCGACAGCGCGCTGGTCCATGCCGAGGCCATCGGCCGTGTGGCGATGGATGAGGTGCCGGTGGAGGCCTTTGCCTAGGCCGCGCGGACAAATTCGAAATCAGCGGCGTTGGCGTTTGTCCTGATTGAATAGGACCGGTTCTCCCGCTTCCGCAGGAGTCCAAGCCGTTAGAGAGCCCCCTGCGGACCGAGCAGCCAGGCAGCCCCCGCGCCAAGCGCCGCTGCCACGATTGCCACGCCCATGTAGCGCCAAAGCCGGCCGCCCTTCACCTGCACGAGCCTGATCTCGGGCAGGGGCGGAGGCGGCGGGGCGCCGCCGGGATCCGGGAACTGCTCCTCCAGCCGGCGGACGAGACCGGGCAGGCGCTTGATCGTGTCGGCTATCTCGAACAGCGAATCGGCAAGCCGGGCCTCGGGCCCCAGCTCGTCGCGCAGCCAGGCTTTCACATAAGGCCCGGAGACGTCCCACATGTTGATCTGCGGATCGAGCATCGTCGCCACACCCTCGACCATCACCATCGTCTTCTGCAGCAGCAGGAGATGGGGCTGGGTCTGCATGTCGAAATCGCGGGTAATGGCGAATAGCCCGTCGAGCATCTGGCCGACCGACAGCTCGGAGACCGGCTTGCCGCGCATCGGCTCGCCCACCGCGCGCAGGGCGGTGGCGAACTCGCCGACATTATGGTGCGCGGGCACATATTGCGCCTCGAAATGGATCTCGGCCACGCGGCGGTAATTGCCGGTGATGAGCCCGTAGAGGATCTCGGCAAGCCACAGCCGGGCGCGCCGGTCGATGCGGCCCATGATGCCGAAGTCGATCGCCGCGATCGTGCCGTCCTTGAGGACGAAGAGATTGCCCTGGTGCATGTCGGCATGGAAGAAGCCGTCCGCGATTGCCTGACGCAGGAAGGTGTTGACCAGCCGCGCGGCGATTTCCTTCACGTCATGCCCGGCGGCGATCAGCGCCTCGCGGTTGCTGATCTTGATCCCGTCGATCCATTCGAGCGTCATCACCCGCCCGTCGGTGCGGTCCCAGTCGATGGCGGGAATCTTGTAGCCGGGCACGGCGGTCATCGCTTCGGCCAGTTCGGAGGCGGAGGCGGCCTCGCGCCGCAGATCCAGCTCCCGCGCTGTCCAGCGCTTGAGATTGGCGACCACGAGACGCGGCCGAAGGCGCGTGGCCTCCCCGCCGAGCTGCTCCAGATGGGCGGCCGCCCATTCATAGGTGTCGATGTCCCGGCCGAAGCGCTCGCGGATGCCGGGGCGCAGCACCTTGACTGCGACCGTGCGCCCGTCCGTCGTAACGGCCTTGTGCACCTGCGCGATGGAAGCCGCGCCGACCGGATATTCCTCCACGCTGGCATAGAGCGCTTCAAGCGGCCGGTCGAAGCTCGCCTCGATCTCGGCGCGGATGGCGGAGAAGGGAACCGGAGGCAGGGTATCCTGCAGGCTCAGCAGGTCATGCGCGGCCTGTTCGCCGACGAGGTCCGGCCGCGTGGCGAGCGACTGGCCGAGCTTGATCGCGGCGGGGCCGATCGCCTGGAACGCCTCGGCATAGCGGGGTTCCTTCGGCACGCGCGCACCAATGCGGGCGAGTCGGGCGAGTCGGCGCACCGGCGCCGGTGTGTTGCGGTCCTTCTCGATGCCGGTCAGCGCGCCATGCCGGGCGAGCGTGCGGCCCCAGACGAGCAGGCGCCAGAGATGCGTGGCGTGGGAAGTCACGAGGTCAGGCGCTCCTCGTCAGAGCAGGGGCGGTTTTGCGGCAATGTCTTACGCCTTCCAGCCCGAATGGATGGCGACCAGCCCGCCCAGAATCGGCTCGGCCTTCACCTGCACGAAGCCGGCTTCCTCGATCATCTTCGCGAAGCTCGGCATGTCGGGGAAGCGGCGAATCGATTCGATCAGGTAGCGATAGCTCTCGGCGTCCCCCGCGATCATCTTGCCGAGCTGCGGCACCAGCTTGTGCGAATAGCTGTCATAGATCTCGGCGAAGCCCGGCCAGGTTGTGGTCGAGAATTCGAGGCAGAAGAAGCGCCCGCCATATTTGAGCACACGATGCGCCTCACGCAGCGCCTTGGGCTTGTCCGTCACGTTGCGGATGCCGAAGGCGATCGTATAGGCGTCGAACGTGCGGTCGTCATAGCTCAGGGTTTCGGCGTTCTGCGGCTTCCAGCTGAGGCCCTCGATGCCGCGCTTCTTCGCCCGCTCCATGCCGACGGCGAGCATGTCCTCATTGATGTCACTCACCATGACCTGCGCGCCCCTGGCGGCCATGCGGAAGGCGATGTCGCCGGTGCCACCGGCCATGTCGAGGATCGATTCGCCCGCGCGCGGCTTCACCCGGCGGACGAACTGGTCCTTCCACAGCCGATGCATGCCCGCGGACATGGCATCGTTCATGATGTCATAATTCTTCGCGACGCTGGAGAAGACGTTGCCGACAAGCTTCGTCTTCTCTTCGGGCGCCACCTCGCGATAGCCGAAGGAGACGGTCTCGCCGGATGTTGGTTCGCTCATGGGGCGGGCTCTAGCGGAGTCTTTCCGCCGGAGCAAAGGGCCTTGCGAGATGCGCCGGGCGGGAGGCGGAGAACCGACCTCCCTTCCGCTGGCGGGTCGCCGCGAAATCATCGACGTCAGCCCGGCCTTGATCGCCGCGTGCCTGAGGCTCAGGCGGGCTCGGCGATCAGGTTGGGCGGGCCCATATGGGCGAGGAAGTCCGGCTTGCCGAGCGGAATGCCCTGCGCGCGCAGGATCGCGTAGGCAGTCGTCGCGTGGAAGAAGAAGTTGGGCAGCATGAATCGCGTCAGATAATCGAGGCCCGTGAAGCTGTAGCCATTGCCGCTGGGGAATTTGAGCACGACCTCGCGGGTCTCGCTGCCTTCCATCTGCGTGGGGCTGATGCTCTGCACGAAGGCGATGGTCTTGTCGCACCGCGCCCGCAGTTCCGCGAGGCTCGTTTCGGTGTCGGGCATGGCGGGAATCTCCACGCCCGCCAGCCGCCCCATGCCATTCTTCGCGCTGTCCGAGGCCATCTGATATTGCGCCGTGAGCGGCCGCATGTCCTCGAACAGCCGTGCGCCGAGCAGCGCCGCCTCGGCGGCTTTCACGTCGTCCCGGTCCAGCCAGTTGCGCATGTTGGTGAGGATGTTGACGAGGATGGGAGCGGAGGCATCGTGCATGGAAATGGTCATGGGTCTCGTCTCCTGTTGTCAGGTGAGGGAGGTGTGTGCGAGCCGGCTGCAAAAGGCAAGGTTGCATATTGCAACTTGAATGGCGCGGCGCGCCGGACTTGCCGGCCGCTTGACCAGCGGTGGCGCCGCAGCTATAGGGCCGCCTGCCTCACGGCCCGCAACCTGTGCTTTCCCAAGGATTCGGTGGCTCGTCGAGAGAGGCAAAGCGCTTGAACATTGCCTATGCTCTTGCGGGGCCAGGAGGTCATTCACGACCGCCGGGTCCCTTGTCGTTTAGGGTCAAACCTCGGCGTCGTAGGAAATGCGGACGGCAAAGTAACTGACAAAGGTGAAGGGCTTCATGCCAACGATCAACCAGCTGGTCCGCAAGGGCCGCGAGCCGCAGAAGGCCAAGAGCAAGGTCCCTGCGATGGAGCCGAACCCGCAGAAGCGCGGCGTCTGCACCCGTGTTTACACCGTGACCCCGAAGAAGCCGAACTCGGCTCTTCGCAAGGTTTGCAAGGTCCGTCTGACCAACAGTCGCGAGGTCATTTCCTACATCCCGGGCGAAGGCCACAACCTCCAGGAGCACAGCGTCGTGCTGATCCGCGGCGGCCGTGTGCGCGACCTTCCCGGCGTGCGCTATCACGTCCTTCGCGGCGTCCTCGATACGCAGGGCGTCAAGGATCGCAAGCAGAGCCGTTCGAAGTACGGCGCGAAGCGTCCGAAGTAAGAGAGGGAGACCAGAGATATGTCACGTCGTCGTCGCCCCGAAAAGCGCGTAATTCTGCCCGATCCCAAGTATGGAGATCAGGTGCTGTCCAAGTTCATGAACAACATCATGCTGGACGGTAAGAAGGCTGTTGCCGAGTCGATCGTCTATGGTGCTCTCGAAACCGTTGAGACCCGCGCCAAGAAGGATCCGATCCAGCTCTTCCACGATGCGCTGAACAATGTGAAGCCGGGCATCGAGGTCCGCAGCCGCCGCGTCGGCGGTGCGACCTATCAGGTCCCGGTCGAAGTGCGCCCCGAGCGCGCCCAGGCCCTGGCCATCCGCTGGCTCATCAACGCGGCGCGCAGCCGCAGCGAGACCACCATGGCTGCCCGCCTGTCGGGCGAGCTTCTGGATGCCGCCAACAACCGCGGCAATGCCGTGAAGAAGCGCGAAGACACGCACCGCATGGCGGAAGCGAACCGCGCCTTCTCGCATTATCGCTGGTAACAACTTATAGTGGAAGCCGGGCGCCGCGAGAGCGACGTCCGGCTCCCCGAATTTACTGGCGGAGCCACTTTCCGCCGTTCGTCCCGAGCAGCCATCGTGCGAGAACTGGCATGGCGTAGCGACGGACCAGCGCAGCATTCGACCGATCTTCGGCTCCGGCTGTGCTCAGCCCCTACTCAGGGCGAACGGTTTGGTCTATGGGCGCGCCGAATCCGACGAACCCAACCCGCCGCCTGAAAGCGGCAACGGAGTGAAGATCATGGCCCGCAGCCACCCGCTCGAGCGTTACCGCAATTTCGGCATCATGGCGCATATCGACGCCGGCAAGACGACGACCACCGAGCGCATCCTCTATTATACCGGCAAGTCCTACAAGATCGGCGAGGTCCATGAGGGCGCCGCCACGATGGACTGGATGGAGCAGGAGCAAGAGCGCGGTATCACCATCACGTCGGCCGCGACGACCTGCTTCTGGCGCGACCATCGGCTGAACATCATCGACACGCCCGGCCACGTGGACTTCACCATCGAGGTGGAGCGTTCGCTGCGCGTGCTCGACGGCGCGGTCGCCGCGTTTGACGGCGTTGCCGGCGTGGAGCCGCAGTCGGAGACGGTGTGGCGCCAGGCGGACAAGTACAAGGTCCCGCGGATGTGCTACATCAACAAGCTCGACCGCACAGGCGCCAATTTCTATTACTGCGTGCAGACGATCATCGACCGCCTCGGCGCGACGCCTGCGGTCCTGTATCTCCCCATCGGCGCGGAGAGCGATTTCAAGGGCCTGGTCGACCTGGTCCACGAGCGCGCGATCATCTGGAAGGACGAGAGCCTTGGCGCCGAGTTCTTCTATGAGGAGATCCCGGCCGATCTCGCCGACAAGGCTGCCGAATATCGTGAAAAGCTGATCGAGCTGGCCGTCGAGCAGGACGATGCGGCGATGGAGGCCTATCTCGAAGGCAATCTGCCTGACGCCGAGGCGCTGAAGGCGCTGATCCGCAAGGGCACGCTGAACCAGAGCTTCGTTCCGGTGCTGTGCGGCTCGTCCTTCAAGAACAAGGGCGTGCAGGCGCTGCTCGATGCGGTCGTCGACTATCTGCCGAGCCCGCTGGACATTGAGGACGTGCAGGGCGTCAACCCCGACACGAACGAGCCGGACAGCCGCGCCACGGCCGATGACGCGCCGTTCGCCGGCCTCGCGTTCAAGATCATGAACGATCCCTTCGTGGGCTCGCTCACCTTCCTGCGCGTCTATTCGGGCACGCTGACCAAGGGCAGCTATCTGAACTCGGTGAAGGACAAGAAGGAAAAGATCGGCCGCATGCTGCTCATGCATGCGAACTCGCGCGAGGACATCGACACGGCCTATGCCGGCGACATCGTGGCGCTCGCGGGCCTCAAGGAGACGACGACGGGCGACACGCTGTGCTCCGAGCGTCAGCCGATCATCCTTGAGCGCATGGAGTTCCCCGAGCCGGTCATCGAGCTTTCGGTGGAGCCCAAGACCAAGGCCGACCAGGAGAAGATGGGCATCGCGCTCAATCGTCTGGCCGCAGAGGACCCCTCGTTCCGCGTCTCGACCGATCACGAATCGGGCCAGACGATCATCAAGGGCATGGGCGAGCTTCACCTCGAAATCCTCGTCGACCGCATGAAGCGCGAGTTCAAGGTCGAGGCCAATGTCGGCGCGCCGCAGGTCGCCTATCGCGAGTATCTCGCGAAGCCGGTCGACATCGACTACACGCACAAGAAGCAGTCGGGCGGTACCGGTCAGTTCGGCCGTGTGAAGGTCAAGCTCACCCCCGGTGAGCGCGGCTCCGGCATCATCTTCAAGGATGAGATCAAGGGCGGTAACATTCCGAAGGAATATATCCCCGCGATCGAAAAGGGCTTCCGCGAGACGGCGGCGACCGGTTCGCTGGTCGGCTTCCCGATCATCGACTTCGAGATCCTGCTGTATGACGGCGCGTATCACGACGTCGACTCGTCGGCGCTGGCGTTCGAAATCTGTGCTCGTGGCGCCATGCGCGAAGCGGCCCAGAAGTCGGGCATCACGCTGCTCGAGCCGGTCATGAAGGT
>JAFKLU010000232.1 GCA_017304105.1 Sphingomonadales bacterium | reverse complement strand
GGATGAAGCAGGCGTAGCGCCACCTCTTGAGGTAGTCCTCGGCGCTGAACAGGCCGATGCGGTTCAGGAAGATCATCACCAGGGGCGTCTGGAACGAGCCGCCGAACACCAGCGGCAGGATGAGCGCCAGCCCGAGCCACTCGTTCAGCCGGATGTCCGGGTCGATGCCGAGCCACTCGTTGAACTTGAGCAGCGCCTTCACCGCCCCGGGGAGCACGACGAACTGGCACAGCAGCACGCCGGACACGAACAGGATCAGGCTCGGCAGGAAGATGAGCCGGATGTACCGCTTCTCGTGCGGGTACAGCCCCGCCCCGACGAACGCCCAGAACTGGAACAGCAGCCACGGGCTCGACAGCACGATCCCACAGACGATCGACACCTTGAAATAGACGACCAGTGACTCCTGGGCACTGAGCGCGGTCAGGTAGCTCTTCGCCCCGACGAGCGCGTCGCCCTGGTTGCTGAGCGAACTCAGGTAGCCGGGGTAGACCAGGATGGTGGTGGCGATTTCCTTCGGGGCGTCCTTCTTCGGCGGGCCGAAGACCGGGATGAACGCCTCCGCCTTGATGACGACCGGCATCTCTTGCGGGGCGCCGAGCAGGATGCGGCGCTCGTCGTCGTCCAGCACCGACAGGGCGTTGTCGGCATCCCTCAGTTTCTTCCGCACCCGCTCGACCTCGTCCTCCCCGGACCGCTCCATCTTCTGGAGTTTCTCCTTCTCCGCCTCGCGGTTGCGGCGGTAGTAGAAGTCGCGGACCTGCGTCTCGACCGGGTCGGTGATCACGTCGAACATCGGCTTGCCGATGCCGATCTTCTTGTTCCCGACGGCGCTGCCGATCCCGAAGCCGATGAGAATCTTCGTTACCTTCGCAACAAGGGTGGTGCCTTCGGGGGCATCTACGCGAGCCAGATGCGAGAGATGGGGTTGGTCAAACTGGACGATCCCGACCTGCCGGTTCCCTTCTGCAAGGATGCCGCACTGCCTCTCGCCGGCGGCTTCCTGGATGCGCTAGGTAGCTTGGCGAATGATTTTCTGGCTACAGTCGAGGACGGCAAGGTTTCCCTCAGCAAGCTTGATCGACTTGCCCTCATAAAGCCGTCGAGAATCCAAGCTGGAAGTCCAGAGCAGCGGCATCTCGGGTCGGTCCTGATGGCGCGGCATGAAACCGCGACGAGTAGCGATCATGCAAGATATCAGACGCTATTGCTGCTGCTGCAACTTTCACGGCAGCTGAGAAGGCCACCAAAGTCCGAGGAAACGAAATGGGTGTGGTTCGGGGCTTCAGCGGCGAGAGAGATAGGCCTTTGTGCCTCCGATCTTCGGCCTGTTTGGGCGCTCTACCAGACCAGCGACCTCTTTCGGCTGGGATACGAGACGCTGCTTTATGCGGGCCTCCGTATTCTGAATGATGCTCCGAGAAGTCGGCTTCCTTTGCCGGGCGTCGTCGCAGAACTAATGAACTTAGCCGACCTGCCGAGCAATGTCCGACTTGAAGATTGGATGCTTGAGCAGGCGGATGGTGACAGCTTCGAAGATCGCGCCAGAACCGCGACGCTGGCCATGCAAGAGGCTCATTCTTCTGGCGATAGCCAGCAAGAGGTGCGGTCAGCTCTCACTCTCATTGCCACCTTGACGCTGAAGGCCCGGCAATTCGACAGATCGGTCCTTCAGTGGCTTGGGACCGCGGGGCATTTCCAGTCTCTGGTGAGCGAGGCCGAGTTTCTGAAGGCATGGCAAGATCTGTCTGCGGCGGAGGCGATCTCGGGCTTGTTGCGGGACCGGATT
>JAFKLU010000366.1 GCA_017304105.1 Sphingomonadales bacterium | reverse complement strand
GCATCCGCTTGGCCAGCGCCGGACCGACATGCCAGAGGATGCGCGCATAACCCTTGGCCGACAGGCAATTGCCGATCGTCCGCGCGATCGGCGAGCCAAACCGGGAACCGGACGTCGCGATCCGAAAATCGCAGGCGAAGGCAATTGCGAGCCCCCCGCCAACAGCCCAGCCATTGACCAGGGCAATGGTCGGCTGCGGCAATTGCTCGACCGCCTCGACGCAGGCTCCAACCTCGCGCTCATAAGCGATGCCGTCCGCGCCCGTCTCGAAATCGAGGAAGCCACTGATATCATTGCCCGAGATGAACGACTTCTCGCCCGCGCCGCGACACGTCACAGCCCGGATGTCGGGATCGCCGGCGATGCGCGAGCAATGATCGGCCAGTTCGTGCCACATGGCATTGGTAAGCGCATTATAGGCGCGCTGATTGTCGAACAGGATATGGGCGACCCCGTCCCGGGTTTCGCAACGGACCCGGCCTTCCCCGCTCATGGCCGGCCTGCTGCTGACGCCTCGTCGCGACCGCCCGCCTTGCGCGCGGCCAGCTCGCGGCGGATCTCGGCCTCATGCTCGCCGAGCAGCGGCGGCGGATAGCGGACCTGCTGGGGGGTGCCGCTCATCTTCACCGGAAAGCCGAGCGCGTTGTAGCTCCCTTCAACGGGATGGGCGATCTGCTGCACCATCTTGCGCGCGATGACATGATCGCTGCCGAGCGACTGATGATAATCGAAGATCGGCCCCGCCGGCACGCCGGCCGCAAGCAGCAGCTCGACCCATTCTTCCACCTCGCGCTGCAGGAAGGTCGGCCTCAGCGCCTCGATCAACGCATCATGATTGGAAACCCGCTCGCTATTGTCCACAAAGCGCGGATCGTCCCGCAATTCCTGCCGCCCCATCACCTCGGTGAGCGCGAGCCACAGCTTCTGATTGGCAGCGGCGAAGACGAAATAGCCGTCCTTCGCGGCAACCGCCTGATAAGGCGCCGACATGCGGTTCGCGCTGCCGAGCGGGCCGGGCGACTTGCCGGTCGCCCACAGCTCCGCCGTCTCCCAGATGGAAAGGCCGATCGCCGCTTCCAGGAGGGAGGCATCGATGAACTGCCCCTGCCCGCTCTCGCCCCGTGCGATCACCGCGCTCAGAATTCCATAGACGGCGAAAAGCCCCGCGCCGAGATCGGCGACCGGCGTGCTGTTCTTCACCGGCTCCTGCCCGGGCAGGCCGGTCGCGCTCATGATGCCGGACATGGCCTGCGCGATCAGGTCATAGCCCGGTCGCTGCGCCCAGGGGCCGGTCTGGCCGAAGCCGGAAATGCTGGCATAGATGAGCGCCGGATTGATCGCGCGCAGCGTCTCATAATCCATGCCGAGCCGCGCCGCGACACCTGGCCGTCCATTCTCGACCACGATATCGGCTGTCTCCACCAGCTCATAGAAGAGCTGCCGGTCGGCCGCATCCTTGAGATTGAGCGCTATGCTGCGCTTGTTGCGGTTAAGCGCGAGGAAGCCGGGGCTGTCCTCTCCCTTGAGCCGGAAGCCCATCGATCGCCGCGAAGAATCGCCGACCAGCGGCGGCTCGACCTTGATCACATCGGCGCCCATGTCGCCGAGAAGCATGCAGCAGAACGGACCGGCCATCACCTGCGAAACGTCAAGAACCCGTAGGCCAGCCAGTGGTAGCATCCGCCTCAATTCTCCCAAATGCCAACCGAACGACGCCGGTCGCTGCGTTGAAATTATGCATACATGGTGATGATAATGTATGCAAGCGCCTCCGGGGCGATTATGGCTGATGGCGGCGGCGAGGTCCGAACCCACGGGAAATCGCGGCATCAGGATAAGGACAGAGGGAGTGGATGCGGTGCGGCAGCCTCATGGAAAGTGCGTGATCAACAGGGATTTGATCGAAGATCTGGCGATGCTCGCAGGCACCAGGGATGACATGATGCAGCGGCTCGGCATCAGCTGGAACAGCTGGATCAAGATCGCGGGCGGCATACCGATTCGGACGTCGCTCGCGCTGCGTCTGCGCAGCCGCGTGCTGGCGCAGGCGCATGAGAGGCCCCGGACGGCATCGATCGCGCGGCACTGGAGCGTGCCTTCCTGCGTCCCGCCTCCGCGGTCACGGCGCCATGCGCGCCAGCCTTCCGCTCGGTCCGGCGCGCCATGGCCTTTGCCAGCAAGATGCAAGGCGCCTGACCATGAGAGCGAACCTCCCGACCTGGGCACCGCGCACGCTCTCCCCCTGCCCGTGCCAGTCTCGCAGGCGCGGCCCCTCCCGGGCCTCGGCTTCGACGGATCGGCCGGCGCGCCAGGAGGATCAGGGGGACGGTCCTATCCCGGTTCTTTGTCTTGCCCCGATCCTGTTCGTGGACAAAACCGCTTGACTCCTCCGCACCTATCCCGTCCTCGATTGGACATGGCTGCCGACTATCTGAGCGTAGAGGAGGAGAGCGAAGCTCCGCTCCACAAGAACCATCAGGCCTATTTCGTCCCGGGCCTCCACCGCGGGCTTCTGGTCATGGAAATACTGGCGGCTGAGCGCCGGGCGATGAGCGTAACCGAGATTGCCGCCCGCCTTGGCCTCACTCGCTCATCCGTCTTCCGCCTCACCTACACGCTACGCCATATGCGCTTCCTTGAGACGACGAACGACCGCAAGGAGTTCACTCTAGGGCCTCGCGTACTGAACATCGGTTTTGCTTATCTTGCATCCAAGGACATCATAGAGCTGGCCAAGCCCGACCTGGAGCTGCTGCGCGATGAGACCAACGTCTCGACCCATCTGGCCATCCGCGACGATCTCGACGTGCTGTATCTGAGCTGCTTCCAGTCGCGCTCGAGCTTCCACAGCAACATGAACGTGGGCGCTCGCTTGCCAGCCTATGTGACGCCGCTCGGCTGGCTGCTGCTCTCCAACCTGGCCCCGCGCGAAATCACCCGGATGTACGAAGGCAAGACGCTGGCCCCCATGTCGCCGCATACACCGACCGACCTCTCTGCGTTGTTGCGCCGCATCGCCGACGCGGCGGCGAACGGTTATGTGGTCAGCAACGGCTTCGTCGAACATGGCGGCAGTTCCGTCTCCGCACCAATATTCGATCGCGACGGCAAGGTGGTTGCGGCGATCGACGTTTCCGGGCCAGACTCAGCGTTCGATCTGGACCTGCTGGGCACGCGCTATGTGGACGCGGTGGTGAACACGGCCAGGCAGATCTCGCGGCGGCTGGGCTACGCGCGCGGATAAGCGCAACCAAGCCCTCAGGGGGCAGGCGAGCAAAGCGCCTGGCCTAATAACCCTCGCGGACCGCGCGCTCATAGGCCCGTGCATAGGGCTTCAGCCCTTGCCAGACGAGCAGGATCGTCACCGGGCCGAGCAGCGCCGCGCAGAGCGAGAGGCTGTACTTGATCGCCTGCGGATCGCCGAACAGATAGTCGGTTAGCAGCGCCACCGCGAGCGGGCCGACGGTCAGCGAGATAACATGGGTGCTGAACTGATAGACCGAACTGACCTGCGCGCGCATCCGGTTAGGCGTCACGATCTGGAAGGAGGCGATGCCCGGCCCCGTGCCGAGCGCGGTGATGAACATCGAAACCGCACTCATGGCCAGCACCAGCCAGGGGCTCGGCATGAGTGGGGTCAGGATAGAGACCGGCACACCGACGATCAGCCCATAGAGCACGATCCGCAGGTTCGCGTCCGGCGTGCCACGCTTCATCCACCATTCCGAGAGCTTGCCGCCGGTTATGAGCGCGATCGGTGCGATCACCAACGTCATGCCGCCGATGATGAGCCCGATCTCGGCGATCTTCCAGCCGAACTCGCGATGATAGAAGGTCGGCATCCATTGGTTCATGCCGGAGCCCATCAGCATCTTCATGCAGAGCCCGCCGATCACCGCGACATAAACCCGCCAATTGTCGCCCATGAAACCGGCGACCTGCTTCACCGGCACCGTGTTTTTCACGCCCTTGACCGCCCCACGCCGATTTGGCTCGCGCGTGGTGAGCACGACCAGCGCCCAGACGAGGCCGGGGAGGCCGACGAAGATGAAGGCCCATTGCCAGGGCCGGATATGGCCACCGAACGGCAGCGAGACGGCCGGCAGATGCTCGGTGAAGGCGAGGATCGCGCCGCCCAGGAACAGGGCGAGGCCGCCGCCAACTGTGCCACCGATCGAAAGCATGCCGGTGCCGAACGCGACCTTCTCGCGCGGGAAGCTGTCTGTGACGATCGACCAGGTCGCCGGGCCATAGCCGGATTCGCCCGCACCGATGCCCAGCCGCGCCAGGAACATTTGGAAATAGCTTTGGGCGAGCCCGCAGGCACAGGTAGCGATACTCCAGAAGCCGATGCAGGCCGCGACGAGATTGCGTCGGTTGCAGCTGTCGGCAAGCCGCGCGATCGGCATCCCGGCAATGGCATAGGGAAAGGCGAAGGCGGCGCCGAGCAGCAAGGCGGCCTGTGTGTCGGTGATGCCGAAATCCTGCTTCACCGGTTCGATCATCAGGCCGAGGATCTGCCGGTCGAGCACGGTGAACATGACCACGATGGTCAGCACGAACAGTGACCAATAGGACTGTCGCCTGGTGGGCAGCTCATGCGTGTCGGCCTTCGGGCCTTCCTCATCCGTGCCTGCGGCTAGCGTCACTGCCATCTTTTCCCTGTCATACCGGCCAGCCCGCTCCGCTGCCGGCCTTCTCGGCGCCTGCGGCGTTGCGCTGGCGATAGTCGCGCGGCGACATGCCGAAGCGTTCGCGGAAGCGGCGCGCAAAGTGCGGCGCCGAATTGAAGCCCCACGAAAAGGCGATCTCGGTGATGCTGTGCCCGCGCCAGCGCGGCTCGGTGAGCTGCTTGGCGCTCTCTTCCAGCCGGCGGCGCAGGATGTAGGCCGAGAGGGATTCCTTGCTCGCCGCGAAGACGATGCGCAGATAGCGGTCCGATAGCTTCAGCCTCTCGGCCACCCGCGACGGACTAAGCGCAGGATCGCGCAAATTCTCCTCGACATGAAGCTTCACTGCCCACAGGCGCCCGGTCATCACCGGCGAGGCGGGGACAAGATGACCGAGCCGCGTCGCATAGCAGCTCGCCACCACCTCGAGCAGATAGCGCGCGGCGCGCTCCCGGTCCTCTCCGTCGAGTGCCCCCTCGACCCGGCGCGCCAGGTCGATCGCCATAACGCTCGCCATGGAGGTGAGCCCGTCGGTGGCGCCGAGCCGATGGCCGCAGAAGCAATCCGGCGAGGGCAAATAGTCCTTCACCGTGCCAGCGGGCACGCGCAGCAGGATCGCCTCGGCACGGCTCTCGAAGCGGAGATCATAAGCCGCGCTATTGTCGCAGAGCGTGAGGTCACCCCCGTCGAGCGTCACGCACCGGCCAAAATGCTGGAGTTCCGCGCGGCCCGAGATCATGAACAGGAAGGTGAAGGCCCGTTCGCGCGCCTCGGCCGCGTCGCGGGGCGAATGGCTGATGCGCGCCGCGCCGCAGCGCAGGAAGATGAGGCGAGCAAGACCAAGCTCATAAGCCCGCAGCCGTGACTCGGGATGGCGCTCCTGCACCTCGACGCTGGCGCGCTCGCCATGCCAATGGCGGATATTGGCCGGCGTCGGCTGGAGTGACCGATACTGCTTCATTAGCGCTCGCCAAAGCGCATCGAGAGCGTGCCGAGCGTACCGAAATCGGCGGTGAAGCGGTCACCAGGGGAGGCCGCATAGGCCTTGATCGCCGAGCCGCAGAGGACGATGTCGCCCGCACGCAGGGGGTCGTTTTCCCCGGCAAGTACATGGGCCAGCCAGTGCACCGCCCGCTCGGGCGCGCCCATCACGATGGCGAAAAGGCCGCTGTCTTCAATTGCGCCGTTATGCGCCAGCGTGGCGCCGATGCGGCCCAGATCGAGCGCGCGCGGATCGTAGCGGCGGTCGGAAAGCATGAGCCCCGCCGTGGCGCCCCCATCCGCGATGATATCGAGCGCGCCGCGCGAGAGGCCAGTCGCCGCGTCGGTCATCTCGCAGCGGCTGTCGACGATCTCGAAGGCGGGGGAGACATGGTCGACGGCGGCCAGCGCTTCCTCCACCGTGCAGCGCGGCGGCGGTGTCCCGCGCATGACGAAGGCCAGTTCCATCTCGATGCGTGGCCGGATAAAACAGCCGACCGAGACCTCTGCCCCCTCGGCAAACAGCATGTCGTCGAGCAGGATGCCGTAGCCCGGCCGGTCGGTGCGCAGGGCCTTCTGCGTCGCCGGCGTGGTCATCGCAACCTTGTAGCCGATGCGCGTCCGGCCTCGCGCGGTCGCCCAGTGCCGCTGCACCGCATAGGCATCGCTCAACGTCATATCGGGCCAGGTGGCGCTCGGCAGCCGGATCGGGCGGCGCGTGAGACGCGCTTCCTCCAGGGCCGCGACCAGTGCCTGTGCTCGCCCCCTGCTCACAGGGCGAGCATCTCACGGGCTTCGGCGGGGGTGGCCGGTTCGGCGCCGAGGATGTCGAGCAGCGCCACGGCCTGCTCGACCAGCTCGGCATTGTCGCGCACCAGCTTGCCGCGCCGGATGTAGATATTGTCCTCCATGCCCACGCGCACCTGCCCGCCGAGCAGGTGCGAGGCGGCAACCAACGGGAACTCCATGCGGCTGATGCCGAAGGCCGACCAGATGGCGCCGGGCGGCAGGATCGACTTCATGTAGGCGAGCGTCTCGACGCTCGCGGAGGCGCCATATTTGACGCCGCAGACGATCTGGAAGAACGGCTTGCCGGGCAGCGTGCCCTCCTCGATCAACTCGCGGGCGAGATGGATGTCACCGCTGTCGAACACCTCCAGCTCCGGCTTCACGCCGGAGGCCACGATCACCTCCGCCATCTTGCGCAGATTGCCGGGCGTATTGAGCACGATCTGGCCGTTGCTGCTGTTCATCGTGTTGAAATCGAGCGAGCAGATGTCCGGCTTGAGCGCCGCGATATGCTCGACGCGCTTCAGCGGATGCACGAGCGTCGTCGCCGGTCCGGCAAGGCGGGGCTCGTCCGCGGAAGGCTCGAACCGCCCTCCCTCGCCGGTGGTCAGGTTGATGAGCACATCGCTCCCCGAATCCCGGATGCGCTCGACCACTTCACGGTAGAGATCGAGCCGCATCGAGCCCTTGCCCGTCTCGGGATCGCGCACATGGATATGGGCGATCGCCGCGCCGGCCTGGCGCGCCGCAATGGCGGCCTCGGCGATCTGCCGGGGCGTGACCGGCAGGCCCGGATGCTGTCCGGTCGTCACCTGATTGCCGGTGACCGCGCAGGAAATGATGGTCTTGGCCATATCAGCGCCCTCCCCCAACAGCCAATATGGAGCCCGCCACATAGGAGGCCGCGTTCGACGCCAGGAACATGACCGCTGATGCGACCTCGGACGGCTCGCCCGCGCGGCCCATGGGCAGGCTGCTCTCGATGCGCTCAAGGCGACCGGGCGAGTGGATCTCGGTGCGGATCGGTCCGGGCGATACCGCATTTACGCGAATGCCCTCCGTGCCGACCTCGCGGGCCAGGCCATAGACGAGACTGTCGATGCCGCCCTTGGACGCGGCATACCAGACATGGTCGTTGGGCGAGCCGTACAAGCTGGCGCGCGAGGACAGGAAGATGATCGAGCCGCCTTCCCCGCCCCGCCTGGTCGATATGCGCCGGATCGCCTCGCGCGCGCAGATCATGGCGCCCGTGAGGTTTACGTTCACCGTCTCGAACAATGCTTCGTTGCTCACCTCGGCCATGGTCGTCGAGCCGCCGGTAACGCCGCCATTGTAGCAGAGCACGGCAAGCCGCCCCCGCGCGTCAACGGCAGCGAACAGCCGCTCAATGTCGGCCCATTCGCCGGTATCGGCCTGCACGGCCTCGGCCTCGCCACCGGCATCGCGGATGCGCTGGACGACCGCCTCGGCGGCGGCGGCCGCTGACGCATAGGTCAGCAGCACGAAATAACCGGCCGCCGCGGCATCGAGGGCGATCGCCTCGCCGATGCCGCGGCTGCCGCCTGTCACGAGGAAGACGGGTTTGGTCATCGACGCCCCTCAAAGCCTGCCGGCTTCCACGTCGGCCGGGACCGGGTCCGCGCCCCCGCTGTGACAGGCATGCCGCTCATTTGCCCTTCATCCGCTTGCCGGCGATCCGGCAGCCTTCGGACATCGCCTTGAGCTTGGCCCAGACGATCTCCTCATGGCCCACACGCGAGCCGATGCCGCAGTCCGTGCCGGCATGGACATTCTCCATGCCCACGAGCCGGGCGAAGTTGCACAGCCGCTCGGCGACCAGCTCGGGATGCTCGACGAGGTCGGTATAGTGGCCCACCACGCCGGGCACGATGATCTTGCCCTCCGGCAGCTTTACGTCCTCGAAGACATGATATTCATGGGCGTGGCGCGGGTTCGATGCCTCGAATGAGTAGGCCTGCGCGTCGATGCGGATCAGCTTGTCCACCAGATGCCTGAACTCGATGTCGTGGACATGCGGGCGGTGGCCCGAACCCCAGCACATGTGGAAGCGGATCTGCTCCTGCGGCAGGCCGCGCACGGCGTGGTTGATGACCTCGACGAGGAAATCGAGATGCTTGCGATATTCCTCGACCGACCAGTCCGGGTAGAACATCCAGGTGGTGGCGAATTCCGGCTCATCGACCTGCACGTTGAGCCCGGCGTCGGTGATCATCTTATATTCCTCGCGCACCGCATCCGCGACGGCGAACATATAATCCCGCTCGTCCTTGTAATGCAGGTTGCGCATCCGCGCGCCAAGGCTGAGCGGCCCCAGGGCGGCGATGAAGCCGTCCACATCCGACTTGCCGGCCAGCGCGGTCTTCAGCGCGTCGATATCCTTCTGTGCCTCGGCATGGCCGATATAGCTGACCGGGCCGTTGCACACCTGCTCGCGCGTCGGCGCTGCCTCACGGCGCATACCGCCCGGCGGCTGGGCGAAGCCGGGGCGGACGGGGCCACCCGAGCCCGCGAACCACAGGCCCGAGGCATAGAAGCCGGGGAAGTCGCGGCGCTCCCGCTCGCCGGTGCCGGCACGCTTGGGCGGGATGCTGGGATCATGGTCGATATAGCCAAAGCCGGTCACGCGCGGCGCCATGTAGCTGCCGTAGGAGCCGCCATTGGCCGCTTTCACATATTCGCCGTCATTGACGATATCGACGCCGCATTCGATCTGCTTGTCGACAACCCACTGCACCGCCTTGGGCAGCTCGACCGCGATCTCGTCCTTGTGCTCATCATACTTCGCCAGCTTGGCATCGAACGCCGCCGGTCGGGGAAGATTGCCGCCATGGCTGCTCAGGAAATAATCTGTGGAACGCCTCATAGGATCACCTCTCGCTCTTCATCTTTTGCCCGAGTGTGACGGAAACGGCGGGCGCGATGAAGTGCCCAGACGGAAGGAAAAAGAGCCGATCGCCGCGCTGCCGCTCGGGAGAGAGGAGAAGCGATAAGGGTGACGACCGGCTAGCCATCAGAACGTCTTCTGCACGTTCACATACCATTGGCGCGGCGCGCCGGGCTGACCCTGAACCTGCGCGTCGCCAACATTATCCTGATAAACAAAGAAGTTATGATAATAGAGCTTGTCAAACAGGTTGGTGGCGCCGACTGCGATCTGCAGGCCCTCATCCCGCAAGCGGTAGGTGACGCGAGCGTTGACCAGCGAATAGGGGCCCTGATTCCAGCGCGTTGTCTGCAGGCTGCCAGTCGTGCTGCTGCTCTGATAGGTCCAGTCCAGGCGCGGCGTGATCGTGCCGCCGAGCGGTGCGCCCTGGATCTCATACTGGATGCCGGCATTGGCCTGCCAGCGCGGCGTATTCTGGCGCCGGTTCACCCGCCGCGAAGCCAGAACGAGATCGGGCGAAGTGAACTTGTTATAGCCCATCGCGCCGTTGATCAGCAGCCCGTCGACCGGCTCGGCCGTGGCCTCGATCTCGAAGCCGCGCACCTTCGCCGGCGTGTTCACGAAGAAGCTGCGGTTGACGCAGGTATAGCCTGGAACGCCCGCATCGATCTCCGCCTGGGTGCGATTGCGGCAGGTAGTGACGCCATCAGGCGCGCCGGGCGACGGGATGACCACCTGATTGCCGGCCGTTGGTCCACCGCCCGGTGCCAGCAGGATCTCGCCGCCGGTGATGCTCACCGGTCGGGTCTTGAAATCGGTATAGAAGAGCGCGGTATTGATGCGCAGGCGGCGATCGAACAGGTCGATCTTGCTACCCAGTTCATAGGCAATGTCGTCATTGCCAGCGAATTGCGTCGCCTGGCTCGGCTGCAGGGGGCGCGGATTGAAGCCCGGCAGCGTGTACCCGGTCGCCGCCGAGGCATAGAACAGCATATTGTCGCTCAGCTCATAATTGACGCCCGCCTTCCAGCTCAGTCGCGTGTCCTGCGGCGTCACATTGAACACGATGTCCGCCGAGTTCGGCGTGATGTCGACGAGGTTGCTGAACTTCACCACCTTCTTCTCGTCCGAGTAGCGCAGGCCGCCGACCAGGCTGAGGCGATCGCCGAACGGGCGAATGGTCGCATTGGCGAAGACCGCCTTGGAGACCGGATCATAGGTCGTGTTCTGGGTGCGCTGGACGCTGTTTCGCGGCGAGATGGTGATGGCGTGATTGCGCCCCTTCGCCTCGAAATAGAAGGCGCCGACCACCCAGTCGATCCAGTCCATCTTGCCGGACAACCGGACCTCGCCCGTGCCGTATTTTTCGGTGATGTGCGAAAGGGTGTGCTCGGTGATGAGGGGCGTTCCATCCTGCGCATAAGTGTGCGTCTCGTCCATCACGCGATAGCCAACGATGGCGGTGAGATCGATGTCGTCGGTCAGGCCCACGGCCAGCTTGCCCGACACGCCCCAGTTCACGAGATCGCCGTAAGGATTGAGCCGGTAGCCGCCGCGGGTGATGCGCCCGTTATAATAGGTGCTGCCGGGGATGACCGTGCCCGCCTTGGTCGGGTCGTTCCAGGTCTCGTAGGTGGCGAATGGATCGCCGGTCAGGAAGCGCCGATCATACTCGACGCCATAATATTGGAAAGTCAGCCTGTTCTGCGCGCTGACCTTGGCCGGATCGATGTCCAGCGTATAATCGGCAGGGTTTTCCGACTTGTCCTGGGTATAGTCTGCGGTCAGGGTCAGGCGGATGTTGCTGGCTGGCGCCCAGGCCACGCTGCCGCGGACGGCGCGCACGTCCTGCCCGCCGAGGTGGCCGATCGTGCAGTCGGTCACCGTCGTGTTCGGCGTGTTGACTTTGAGCGGATCGAAGGTGGGGACGTTTCCGATCAGGTTCGGCGTGCCCCGGCGGTTCATCTCGCAGACGAAGTCCAGGCGACGCATGTAGCCCGTGCGCTTCTGCGAGGCGCCGGAGACCATGAGCGCGAGATTGTCGCCGAGCGGAACGTTGAAGCCGGCGCGAAGGTCGATCCGGCTGTAATTGCCGACCGTCGTCTCGAGATAGGCCGACGCCTCATCGAAGCGCGGCTGCTTGGAGACGATGTTTACGGCGCCAGCCAGCGTATTGCGCCCGAACAAGGTTCCCTGCGGGCCGCGCAGCACTTCGACATGGTCGATATCGAGCAGGTCGAAGTTGGAGCCGATCAGGATCGGATAATAAACGTCGTCGATATAATAAGCGACGGCGGGGTCCGCACCCAGGCTCGTATCACCCTGGCCGATGCCGCGGATGAACGCGGACACACCCGGGCCATATGCGCCCTGCGTGCGGCGGAACTGTGCGTTGGGCACCACCGAGGTCAGATCGGCCACGCTCTGGAGACCGCGCTCCTCCAGAGCATCGGCCGTAACCGCGGTGATCGCGATCGGCGTGTCTTGCAGATTGGTCGCCTGCCGCGTCGCGGTGACGACGATGTCAGCGATTCCGCTTTCTCCCTCCGCGTTCGACTCCCCCTGCGCCATCGCCGCCTGGGCGATCGCAAGGCTCAGGAGCGACGCCGATATTCCGTTAAAGCCCCTCATCATCCTGCCTCCCCTTCCGATTTGGCCCCGCGATCATCCCGCTATGCCTGCCCGAATAGGCAGGCGGCGCCCGGCGTTCCGTAATCGAACCAATGTTTTTTATATCAATATATGCTTCACCGCTTTTGCGGCCAAAACGAGAGCTTCTTAGGCAGGGCGGAAGGCAATGGCTTGCCCAAACCGGAAGTTTCATGAACGAGCTTTGGCGGAGTCTATCGAGATAGCCCGCTGATCATTCGAATTTATCTGTGATTTCCAATGCCCGCGCTCCGATTCCGACACCTCCGCTCAAGCCAATGAAAACAGCAGGCAGAGCGCGAGACACATCCAAAGGAGCGCCCGGTCAAAGAACTTACGTTTTATATATAAAAATCATTGGAGAAGTTGCGGCAGCGACAATTCCTCTGAGACGGATTGGGCAGCCTGCTGCGAGCGCGGAGGCGGGCAGCTTCATACGTCAAGCCCACCCGGTAGACCGCAAGCCGTGTCCCACGGTCCGAGGGCGGCGCAAAACCCCGTCGTCGCGAAGGGACGGGAGGCCGTCGTTCAGATCGGTCGCTCATCCTGAGCTTTCGGCTGGACCTGCTCCAAGCTGGCGCGAAGGTGAACCCGCTTTCGTTCACCGGATGGAAGTCGGGTCGAGCAGCTAGCGGGCGCGCGTCCGCGCGGCTTCAGAACGGTCGCCGGCCTGCGACCCATTCGACGCCTCGCTGGATCAGCGTCTTGTAGACCGGCATCTCCCAGGGGCCCCGATGGTCGGGCTGGTCGGGATATTCCGGGCGCGGCTTGTCATACGGCCGGTTGGCATGGCCGAGCGCGAGATAGAGGATGCCGCCCTCGCCCACCTTGCGCTTGTACATCATCGGCCGGTCTTCCACCTCGAACCTGATGTTGCCGAAGCCCTCGCCGCCCCAGCGCGTGTGCAACAGCACCTCTATGTCGCCGGTCACATTCTCCATGCAGTAGAGTTCGTCTTCAACGTCGAAGCCGCCAATGCCTTCGAGCAGTGGATCGTCCGACTTCGTCACGTTGACGTGAAATTTCTGATAAGGCGGGTGCGAGATAAAACGAGTGCCAAGTATGCGGGGCAGCACCTCATTGCCTGCGACGCTGTTGGTCGAATGCAGGGCGAACCAGCGCCCGCCCTTCTCCAGATAACGGCGCAGCGCCGCGCTCGCGCGGGGCGAGACCGCAATCTGGGAGGTGTAGGTAACCAGCATGTCGGCCCCGAGAATCGCGCCTGTATCCTCATAATCCTGATAACAGTCGGCCTTGATCCCGTAAGCATCGTAAAGTGCCTGGTTGAGACGGATGCGGAAGAAGTCGTAATCGTGATTGCGGTTGGGGCCGCCGATGATGAGCGCGGCGATCTTGGGACGGTTCATGAGGTCACCTTCATGCTAAGAAACCCGGCGTCGCGCCCACGACCGACAATGACAGCGGCCGCAGCGCGCATCCGGATAGATGCGGCTTTGCAAGCGCGAGCGACGGCAGCCAGGTTGCCAAGGAAAAGCTCTCCGCTCTCGGGGACTCCCAACAGGGGGGCAATTCGAAACATCCGGCGCAACCGCCATGCCGCTCTCCCGAGATTCGATGGCCCCTACCTCGCGTTTTCAGGACGCCGCCTATCCATGCACATTTGCATGCGTGGCGCGGACGCGCAGTCCTGCAGCGGCACTCCCTCCTGCCTGCCGCGGCTTATCTCTGATGCGGCAGCGCCGGTCGGGATGCACCGGCGGGCCTCTTCCGCTCCCGCGAAATCCCAAGTCGAACGATCAACGATCTTATCCAGGTTGCGGCGGCCAAAAATGGCGGACGATCAGCGCTATCACGCCTGCAACCCCATCAGCCCCCATCAGCGGCCACGGCAAGATACCGCAGCCCTTGTTTCAGACCGCACCGCGCAGCGATGCTCCCAGGGCAGTCATTTGTTGGTTCAGCGCGCGCAGTTCATTCTCGCCAAGCCCCGACGCCTTGAGAATCTCCGCCGGGATGCAAGCCTGCGCCTCCGTGGCGAGCGCGCGGCCCGTGTCCGTCAGGCTGACGCGCACGATCCGTTCGTCATGCTCATCCCGCCGCCGTGAAACCAGTCCGGCCGCTTCCAGCCGCTTGATGAGAGGGGTCAGCGTGTTCGACTCAAGGAACAGCCTCTCACCAAGTTCGCTGACTTTCTGCCCGTCGCGTGCGCTCAGCGCGATAATGGCCAGATATTGTGGATAGGTGATGCCGTAGCGATCCAGCAGCGGCTTGTAGACGCGATTGAAGGCCAGCCCCGCCGCATAAACGGAAAAACACAGGAACTGGTCCAGAGGGCTGGCGGCGCTGGCGCTTTTATCGGTCTCTGTCATGTCGGGAATATAAATCGCTCGCGATTTAATCGCAAGGGTTGACATCCGCTCCGCGCTCAGCGAATAACAATCGCACACGATCTAATCGTTCGCGATTGTTACAAAGGAGTATGAACCATGGCCCTCAAATCTCTCTCCACCGCGCTGGCGGCCTCTGTTGCGCTGCTCGCCCTGTCTCCGGTCTCCGCCCAGGTGCTGGAGCCCGCGGCCAAGGGTTTTGCCCAGGCGGCCGCCTCGGGCACGCCGGTCTATGACCTATCTTATGAAGATGCGCGCAAGCTGCTGGCAGGCGTGCAGGCGGAAAAAATTGCAGCCTCCGCGCCGACCACCACGCAGGATCTGGTCTGGAACATCGGCCCGACCGGCGCTGTCCGCGTCCGCATCGTTCGCCCCGCTGATGCGCCGGGCGCGCTGCCGGCAGTGCTCTATTATCACGGCGGCGGCTGGGTGATGGGGGATCGGCACACGCACGATCATCTTATTCGCGAGCTGGCGGTGCAGGCGCGGGCGGCAGTCGTCTTCGTCGAATATGATAATGCGCCGGAAGTCCGGTATCCGGTCAACAATGAACAGGCCTATGCCGCGCTCGCCCATGTCGCGGCGAACGGCCGCGCCCTGAACATCGACAGCACCAGACTGGCCGTTTCGGGAGACAGCGCGGGTGGCAACATGGCGATCGCGGTCACCATGATGGCCAAGCAGCGAAAGGGGCCGCAAATCGCGCACCAGCTGCTTTTCTACCCGGTGACGGACGATGTCTCGGACGATGCCTCCTACCGTCAGTTCGGCAATGGCCCTTTCCTGACGCGCAAGGCGATGGATTACTTCCTGGCCGCCAACTACCCTGCCGATCGCCGTCAGGATGTGCTCGCCTTCCCGCTCAAGGCACCGGTGGAGGATCTGAAGGGGCTGCCCGCGGCCACCATCATCGTCGCCGAGAACGATCTGCTGCGCGATGAGGGCGAAGCCTATGGGCGCAAGCTGATCGAGGCCGGGGTGCCCGTCACCTCCACCCGCTACAACGGCACGATGCATGATTTCGTGATGCTCAACCCGCTGGCCGCCAGCGAACCCGCCCGCGCGGCAATCGCCCAAGGGGCCGTACAGCTCCGCCGCGCCTTCGCGCGCTGACCTTCCACAGTTGTTAAATAAGGAACCAAACGATGACCAAGATTCTCTATTCCACCCGCGCGACGGCCACAGGTGGTCGCGATGGCCGCGCCCGGACCGATGACGGCGCCTTCGATGTGGCATTGGCTACACCGAAGGAACTCGGCGGCAATGGCCAGGGCAATAATCCCGAGCAGTTGTTCGCCGCGGGCTATGCAGCCTGCTTCCTCAGCGCGATGAAGTTCGTCGCCGGGCAGGGGCAACACGCCAAGGTGCCGGCTGATGCGAGTGTCAGCGCCACTGTCGGCATCGGCCCCCGGGAGGACAAGGGCTTCGGTCTTGCCGTCACGCTCGCCGTGAGCCTGCCCGGCGTCGATCCGGCGGCCGCCCAGGCGCTGGTGGCGGAAGCGGACACCATCTGCCCCTATTCGCACGCCGTGCGCGGGAACATCGCGGTGACGCTGGAACTGGCCTGATTCCGCAGGGCACCCGAACCGCGCGGGCAGGAGGGTTTTCAGGATTCTCCAGCAGCGTGATGTTCGGGCGCCCGCAGGGCCTCGCCTGCAGAGGCCATTTCCTCACAGGCTTTGGGGCCAGCGAGACTGGCAGCCGGACTGCCCGGACATCACCTGTTTAGGAACGGCGGGTTTGCGCCTGGATTTCCGGGGGTTGGAACGTCAGCTGTGTCGGTCGTTTGGGCGGCATGATAGATGGCGAAGAAAGTCTCGATATGCTGCGGCAGTGACGCTCGCCACGTTAAACGTGGCGAGCAATTCCCGTTTCGAATTATTATCGCGTACGGAGCAGGAGGCGACCGAAACGATCGGACGCCGGCTTGCCCTGTGCAATCGCTGCACGACCATTGACGAACACATAGTCCATGCCGACCGCATAGGCATGAGGCGCCTGATAGGTCGCCATGTCGCGAACGGTCGCGGGATCGAAGACGATGACATCGGCAAACGCGCCGCTGCGCAGGGTCCCGCGATCGCTGATTGCGTATATTTTCGCGGGAAGACCCGTCGCAGCGTGAATGGCCTGCTGCATCGAGATCACCGGCTTATCGAGCACATAGTTGCGCAGCTTGCGCGGGAATGCGCCATAGGCACGTGGATGCTCGGAGGTGACGCCGAACGGCGGCAAGCCGCCATCGGTGGTCGTCATCACCCAGGGCTGGCGCATGAACGCCTCGATATCCTGCTCGCTCATGTTGAAGGACACCGTGGGCGCCCCTCCGCGAATGAGCATGTCGATCGCGGCGTCGAGCGGCTCCTTGTTCTGCATCCGGGCGATCTCGTCCAGCCGCTTGCCGTCCAGCGAGGGATCGGCGGCGAAGTGGCGGATCATGATCGCCCCCGGCCCGGCGCGACGCTCCAGGTTCGGCGCCATCTCCGCGCGGATCTTCGCGCGCATGGCCGGATCCTTGAGGCGCTCGGCCAGTGCCGTGGCGCCGCCCTCCTGCGCCCAGCCCGGAACGAGCGAGGACATGAGGTTGGAGCCGGACGCGCTATAGGGATATTGGTCCGCCCAGATCTGGACGCCTTCGGCGCGGGCTTTTTCGATATGGGCGATCACTTCGGCAGATTTGCCCCACACCTGCGGGCCCAGAACCTTGATGTGGGTGACGATGCCGGGGATTTTCGCTTCCCGCGCCACGGTGATGACTTCCTCGACGGCGCCTACGACACCAACGTCGTAATTGCCCTCGTCGCGGATGTGGCTGGTGTAGAAGGCGTTCGGGAACTTCGCGGCGGCCTTGGCGAGGCCAACGATTTCGGCCGTGTTGGAATATTTTCCGGGGATGTAGAAGGGACCATCGGATAGGCCATAGGCGCCGGCCTGCATGGCGGCCGTCACCAGCCCCTCCATCTTTGCCTGCTCGGCAGGCGTCGGCAACCGCGCGACATTGCCCATCACCTGCCCACGGACCGCATTGTGGCCGATGAGCGGGATGACGTTTACGCCCGGCACATTGGTTTTGATGTCAGCGATCTGCTGACCCAGATCGGCGGGGCCACCGCCGTCCGGATTGATCATCAGGGTGGTGATGCCTTGATAGAGCATCGGCAAGGCCGCCGCGAGCGCCGGCGTCTGGATGTTGGGTGCGGCATGGGAATGCGGATCGATGAAGCCGGGCGCGACAATCTTGCCCTTGGCATTCACCGTCGTGCGCGCGGTTGCGCTGGTGGGGATCTCCCCCACCAGCACAATCCGATCGCCCTTGATGGCAAGATCCGCTGCGCGGCC
>JAFKLU010000011.1:1824-2558 GCA_017304105.1 Sphingomonadales bacterium | reverse complement strand
GGACCTCGACTTCATCCGCTCCGAATGGGACGGCCCGCTCATCATCAAAGGGATATTGGACGAGGCCGACGCGCGCGAGGCCGCTGCCCTGGGCGCGGATGGCATCGTCGTCTCCAATCATGGCGGCCGCCAACTCGACGGTGTGCCCTCCACCGCGCGGGCCCTGCCGCCGATCGCCGATGCGGTTGGCGACCAGCTCACTGTGCTCGCCGATGGCGGCGTGCGCTCGGGCCTCGACGTGGTGCGCATGCTGGCGCTGGGTGCCAAGGGGGTGTTGCTCGGGCGGGCCTGGGCCTTCGCGCTGGCGGCGCGCGGCGAGGCGGGCGTGGCCCACATGCTGCGCCTGATCGATGCGGAGATGCGCGTTGCCATGACCCTGTGCGGCGCGGGGACGATCGCCGACATCAGCCGGGACAATCTGGTCGCGCGCTGAGGCGAGATTCCCCGGCGGCAAGGCTGCAGCCGCCTCCGCCCCGCCGAATATGGCGAGCAGGGGTCCTGTGGAGCCAGCTATCGGGCACGCCCGATCACGCGTCGGCGCGCACCCCGCTCGGCTGGCGATCGGGGTGCGGTACCCTCACCGTCACGATCAGGCCGCCATGCGCCGAATTGGCGAAGGACAAGCCGCCGCCGAATCGCTCCAGCAGGCAATGCGCCGTCGGGATGCCGAGGCCGAAGCCCGGCGTATCGCGGGCGCGCGCGTCGTCGAGCCGGAAGCAGGGATTGAGGATATC
>JAFKLU010000011.1:0-1810 GCA_017304105.1 Sphingomonadales bacterium | reverse complement strand
GCCCATCGTCGCTGATCTCGACGATCCAGTCCGCTCCCTGCCGTTCGACTCGCACCGCGACCTGCTCGCCATGATGCACGGCATTTTCCAGCAGCGGCCGCAGCGCCAGCATCAGCGGCTCGGGATAGCTGATCGTCAGGGCGCTTTCGGGCGCATCCAGCCGCACGGGCTCCTCGAAGCTGGCGAGCAGCGCGCGGAGCAGGGCGGAAAGATCCAGCGCCTCCGGTTCGGCTTCGAGATGCTGCGCGCGCAGGTAGCTCTGCAGCGACATGAGCATGGCTTCCATCTCGTCCGCGCTCGATCCGACCAGCCGGGCGATGTCGCTGTCCGCCACCAGATCCGATGCGATCTTGAGCCGCGCCAGCGGCGTGCGCAGATCATGGCTGATCGCCTCGAACGATCGGGCCTGATCGTCGATCAGGCCGGTCATGCGCGCCTGCATGCTGTTGAGCGATCGCGCGATCTCGCGCAGGTCCGCCGCGCCGCTTTCGCGCAGCGGCACCTGCTCGCCGCGCGCAATGGCGTTGGCCGCGTCGGAAAGGGTGTGCAGCGGCGTGGTGAGTCGGCGCAGGCCAAGCAGAGCGGCGCCGATGCAGGCGAGCGTGACCAGCAGCGTCATCGCCGTCGCCCAGAGCGCGATCGGCCAGACCGAGGAGATGTCGCGCGAGCGGAAGTT
Source organism: Sphingomonadales bacterium (assembly GCA_017304105.1). Lineage (GTDB taxonomy): Bacteria > Pseudomonadota > Alphaproteobacteria > Sphingomonadales > Sphingomonadaceae > Sphingobium. Next base: position 1,134 of record JAFKLU010000011.1, on the reverse strand, counting down.
GAGCCAGTGGCCATCCGCCAGCGCCATGGAGCCGACGAGGTCGCCGCGCCCGTTCGACCCGGATTCGAGGGCTAGGTGCAGGCGGCGTCCGGCCAGCGACGGCTCCCAGACGAGGATATGCTCGGCGATCTCCGCAATTTCCGGCGAGTCTTCAGAGCGCGGGATAGCGGGGCGCGGCGCGTGCTCCACTTCCAGATGTTGTGTCGTCATGATCCGGGTTGCGCGCTCGGCCGCGACGGCATGAACCCGGTCGCTCACGACAAGGAGCTCGGCGACGCGTCGGGCATGGTCCTCGCGCAGCGTCTGCCGATCGATGGCATGATAGAAGAGCAGGCTCGCTGCCATCTGGACCATGCCGACGAGCAGGATCAGCAGCGCGACGCTGACGCCGAGGCGCCGGCCGCTGCCCGCCCGGCGTCCGCCGAAGCCATGTCCCGGCAAAATCGTCAGAAGGCGGCTGCGAGCGCCATGCTCGGCGGTGAGGTTCGTCGTCGGCTCCATCGTTGCGACGTGTGCGCCGCTCCTCTCCTGCGCTTGTCCGCTCCGCCGCCCGTCCGGAACGGCCGCGGCTCGCGACGGGTGAGGCTGTGTCGTTGCGGTCCGACTCCATCGCTGTCATCCCCGCCCACGCGAGTCAATCGTGGCGGCGGCTCGGACATGATTTGAAACAATTGGGGCGAGTCGGTTCTAATTCACCACTGCCCTGAGGAGCCTGCGGATGCGCTCGTACAGCGGCCGTCTGGTGTGCACCTTGATGCCGCGCTCATGGGCGACTTGAACGAGGTCGCGCGTTATGGAGCGGAGCTGACGGTCGTTCAGCGCCAGCTTCACGCGGTGGCAGCGACCATCCTCCTCGGCATTTTCGACGATTTGCAGCGTCATGATGACGCCGCTCTGCGATCCGCGCCGTTTCCACGCCAGCAGCGCACCCGAAAGGTCGGCGCCGCGATGGACTGACCGTTCCGCCATTTTCAATCCCGTTCCCCGTGTTTTGCCTGTGCGTTCCTGTGAAGGAATGTCCCTAATATCCTGCAAACATCGCCGGCCGGGGAGGGCATCGGGAGCAAGAGTTTCGATTCGGTCGATCTGTCACCGATCGATTCGCGGGGCGCGGCGGGCCGGGAAAGCGCAGAC
>JAFKLU010000365.1 GCA_017304105.1 Sphingomonadales bacterium | reverse complement strand
AGCCCACCAGTTGCGCGCCGTGACGGCGACCCAGCCCTGCTCCCGCACGATGCCGATCATGCCGGGCACCTTGCGCGCCGCATCCTCGTTGATGGACTTGAGCCCCGCCGCATTGACCGGCCCCTGCCGGATCGCGGCATAGATCATGTCCGGCAGGCGGATGTCGGCTGCGTAGTTGGCCGAGCCGTCGATCTTGGCCGGCATGTCGAGGCGCGGCGCGTCCGTGCCGACCAGCGCGTCGTCGCGATCTTCGGGACGGAAGGGCAGCACGGCCGGCAGGGTGAAGCGCGCCGCCTCCTGCGCCAGCTCGCCGATGCGCGCCTTGCGAGTGCCATCCGAAACGATGCCGCCTGCTATGTCGCAGCTTTCCCAGGTCACGTCCCAGCGCGCCGCGGCGGCCATGCACAGCAGCACCCGCGCCGCCGCGCCCGCCTTGCGCAGATCCTCGGAGAAGGCGGGCACCGAGGTCGAGCCGCCGGTCAGCATCAGCATCGAGCGCTGCGCCCACTCGTCGACCGCGCTGTCTCCCCAGCTTCCAAACGCGCGCTTCACCGGGCCGTCGAACCATTCGCGCGCCAGCAGCTTGTTCGCATAGAGCGGGCTCGGCGGCGCGGGCTGCACCGCCACCGTCCGCCAGTCCGCGCCCAGCTCATCGGCGACGATCTGCGCGAACAGGGTGAAGACGCCCTGCCCCAGCTCGGCCTGCGGCACCAGCACGATGACCTGCCCGCTCCTGTCGATCTTCACGAAGGCGCCGAACGATGTCTCGCCCTCGGCCGTCTGCGCTTCCTGCTCGTAGCTGCGCGGCCAGAGCGCCCAGGCGAGCGCGAGGCCGCCGCCCGCCGCCGCCCCCGTCAGCAGCCCCCTGCGGCTGAGGCGCAGCCTGGCGCCGCCGTTCTTTCCTTCCGTGCTGGCGCCCGGTTCAGCCAAGCGGCGAGCCTGCCCGCTGCTTGTCCAGCCAGGCGGCGACCCGCTCCGCGATCGCGCGGAAGGGCTGGCCGACAAGGCCGTCCTCGGCTGCCGGCGGCTTGCCCGCGTCCGATGCCGCGCGCACCGCAATGTCGAGCGGCACGCGGCCGAGGAACGGCAGGCCCATCTGCGCCGCCTCCGCTTCCGCCCCGCCCGTGCCGAACGGATCGGAGACCTCGCCGCAATGCGGGCAGACATAGCCGGCCATATTCTCGACCATGCCGATCACCGGCACCTTCGCCTGATCGAAGAAGCTGATCGCCCGCGCCGCGTCGATGAGCGCGAGATCCTGCGGCGTCGAGATGATGACCGCGCCGGCCGGCTTGAAGCGCTGGATCATGGTCAGCTGCACGTCGCCCGTGCCGGGCGGCAGGTCGACGATGAGCAGCTCCGTGCCGCGCCAGTCGGCGTCGAGCAGCTGGCCGAGCGCATTGCCCGCCATCGGCCCGCGCCAGGCGATCGCCTGTCCCGGCTTGGCGAGATGGCCCATGGAGAGCATCGGCACGCCCTGCGCATTGGGCACGGGGATGAGGCGATTGCCTTCTGCCTGCGGCTTCACGCCCTCGCTGGAGAGGAGCCGCGGCAGCGAGGGACCATAGATGTCCGCATCGACCATGCCGACCTTCCGGCCGAGGCGCTTGAGTGCCACGGCGAGGTTGACCGCCAGCGTCGACTTGCCGACGCCGCCCTTGCCCGATCCCACCGCGATGATCGCCGGGCGCGCGGATTTCTCCGCCGTCATGGCGATGCGCACATGCTCGATGCCGGGCTCTATCTCGCCGGCGGCCTTGATCCGCGCGGTCAGCGCGTCGCGCTCCGCCGGTTCCAGCCCGCCCACGTCCAGCACCAGGCTCAGCACGCCCTCCTTGAGGCGCAGGCCGCTTGCGCGCCCCTGCGCGATCTCCTCGACCCGCGCCCCGGCCTCAGGGTCCAGGGGGGTCTCGCTCCGCTTCGATCCGTCACTCATGGCCGCGCTCTTAGGCGCTTCGCGTGCCCGCGCAAAGCAGGACAGTGCCGATTTTGTGGCTCCACCCTGTATTTCGTCGATAGGACACCCTATACAGGCCGGATGGATACGGACATGACGACGCGCCCCGGCCAGCCCGCACCGATGAGCGAAGGCGGACCCTGGGGCGGCAAGGATGAGGATCGCGCCGGAGGCAGCGGAGGAGAAGGCCCTCGCAATCCATGGACGCCGCCGCCGCGCGGCGACGAGCCGGGCGGCCGGGGGCCGCGCGGACCCAGCGCGGTCGACGAATTCCTGCGCCGTGCGCGCGAGAGCTTCGGCGGCGGCGGCCTGCCGCAATCGCCGGGCGGCCGTCCGATCTGGCTTTATGCGGCCGGCGGCGTGCTGCTCCTGTGGGTCGGCCTCACCAGCTTTCATTCGATCGGCGCCAAGCAGCAGGGCGTGGTCTCCACGCTCGGCAGCTACAGCAAAACCCTGCAGCCGGGCATCCACATGACCCTGCCCGCGCCATTCCAGACCGTGAACGTGATCGAGGTGCAGGAGATTCGCACCATCGATCTCGGCTCGGCCGGTGACGAAGCCGAGAAACTGATGCTCACCGAGGATCAGAACATCATCAACCTGGGCTATTCGGTGCGCTGGAACATCAGCGACGCCAAGCAGTACAGCTTCCAGCTCGCCGAACCCGACGCGACGATCGCCGAGGTTGCCGAATCCGCCATGCGCGCGGTGATCGCCACCGTCTCGCTCACCGATGCCATGGGCTCGGGCCGCAATTTCATCGAGAGCCAGGTCCAGCAGCGCATGCAGGAGATTCTGGACAATTATGGCGCGGGCATCCGCATCCAGGGCGTTGCGGTCAAGCAGGCCGATCCGCCAGATGCTGTCAACGACGCCTTCAAGGAAGTGTCGGCCGCACAGCAGGCCGCCGAGACATACACGAACCAGGCCCAGGCCTATGCCCAGCAGCTCGCCGCCCAGTCCCAGGGCGAGGCGGCGGCCTTCGACAAGGTGTATGAGCAGTACAGGCTCTCGCCCGATGTGACGCGCCGGCGCATGTATTATGAGACAATGGAAAAGGTCCTTTCGGGCGTGAACAAGACGATCGTGGAAGCGCCCGGCGTGACCCCCTATCTGCCGCTGCCGGCCGTGCGGCCCGCGCCGCGTGGGACGGCCACCGTCGAACCCACACCTCAGCAGCAGGGAGGCAACCGATGAACCTCTCCCTGCGTAACCCGATCATGCTCGCCGTGCTGGCGACGCTCGCGCTGTTCTTCATCGGCAGCACCTTCTCGATTGTGCCCGAGACGCGCCAGGGCGTCGTGCTGCGCTTCGGCCGGCCGGTGGCGCTCTACAATCCCTACCGCGCCAACGAGCCGTTCGGCCATACCGGCGCGGGCCTCAAGATGCGGGTGCCGCTGCTCGATCAGGTCGTGTGGATCGACAAGCGCATCCAGTCGGTCGCCATGGAGCGCCAGCAGGTGATCTCCGCTGACCAGCGCCGCCTGCAGGTCGATGCCTTCGCGCGCTATCGCATCGTGGACCCGCAGCGCATGTATGTCTCGGCGGGCAGCGAGGAGCGCGTGACCGACGCGTTGCGGCCCATCCTCGGCTCCGCGTTGCGCAACGAGCTCGGCAAGCGCCGCTTCGATCTGCTGCTCAGCCCGGAGCGCACGGAGGTGATGAGCAATATCCGCACCGGCCTCAGCCGCATCGCCCGCCAATATGGCGCGGAGATCGTGGACGTGCGGATCATGCGCGCGGACCTGCCGGATGGCACGCCGCTGCAGAGCGCCTTCCAGCGCATGCGCACCGCACGCCAGCAGGAAGCGCTCACCATCCAGGCCGAGGGCGCCAAGCGCGCCCAGATCATCCGCGCCCAGGCCGATGCCGACGCGGCGAAGATCTATGCGGCGAGCTTCGGCAAGGATCCGCAATTCTACGATTTCTACCGCGCCATGCAGTCCTACCGGGTGAGCTTCGCGCAGGAGAATAATGGAGAAACGACGGCGATCCTGTCTCCGGATAATGACTATCTCCGGCAGTTCCGCGGCCGTTAGTTCGTGTATCCGGCGCGCGGCCAAAACCGGCTGCGCGCCATTCAATGTCGGTTAATCCGGCTAACGGCATGGCCCACAAGGGACTCCTGGATCAGCGCATGTTCCAGCCCTTGAGGGGTTATGACGACCATTGAATGAGAGGAAGGTTTTTCGTGCGCTACGCTTACGCCATTACAGCAGCCCTGCTGCTCGGCGGAACCACGCTTGCTGTGACGTCCAACTCGACCAGCGTGGTCGCCCAGACAGCCCAGAATGAAGGCATGTCCGCCGCCGCCCCGCGCGGCGCCCCCGCCAGTCTCGCCGATATGGTCGAGAAGCTCCAGCCGGCGGTCGTCAATATTTCGACCCGCCAGCGCGTTCAGGTGCAGAACCCGTTCGCAGGCACGCCCTTCGGTGGCCTGTTCGGCTTCGGCGACGGCGGCGCCCCGCAGACACGGCAGGCCCAGTCGCTCGGTTCCGGCTTCATCATCTCGGCCGATGGTTATGTGGTGACCAACAACCATGTGGTCTCCCCCGGCGCGCGCGGCGCGACGGTCGATTCGATCACCGTCACCCTGCCCGATCGCACCGAATATGAGGCGAAGCTCGTCGGCACCGATGCGCGTTCGGACCTCGCCGTGCTCAAGATCACGGCGAGCAAGCCGCTGCCGTTCGTCAAGTTCGGCGATTCAACCAGGTCGCGCGTGGGTGACTGGGTGGTGGCGATCGGCAATCCGTTCGGCATCGGCAGCACCGTCACGGCGGGCATCATCTCGGCGCTTCACCGCAACACGGGCGGGGCGGATCGCTTCATCCAGACCGATGCCTCGATCAACCAGGGCAATTCCGGCGGCCCGATGTTCGACATGAACGGCAATGTGATCGGCATCAACTCGCAGATTCTCTCGCCCACCGGCGGCAATGTCGGCATCGGCTTCGCCATTCCTTCCGAGGAAGCGATCCCGGTGATCGAGACGCTGCGCAAGGGCCAGAGCGTCAAGCGCGGCTATCTGGGCATCCAGATCAGTCCGCTCTCCGAGGATGTCGCCGATTCGCTGGGCCTGCCCAAGAATCGCGGCGAGTTCGTGCAGGGCGTCGAGCCCGGCGGCGCGGCGGAGAAGGCCGGCATCAAGGCGGGCGACGTCATCGTGCGCGTGAACAATCAGGAGGTGACGCCCGATCTCACCTTGTCCTACATCGTCGGCGGCCTGCCGGTGAACTCGACCGTGCCGGTCGAGCTCATCCGCAACGGCAAGCGGATGACGGTGCGCCCGACCATCGCCGAGCGCCCCGCGGAGGACAAGCTGTCCAATTTCGCGCCGCAGGGTGACGACGACTTCTCGCAGGGCGACGATCAGCAGCCGCAGGACAGCAAGCAGGTCTCGCAGCAGATGCTCGGCCTCGCGGTGCAGGTGCTCACGCCCAACATCGCGCGCCAGCTCGGTCTGTCGACCGACACCAAGGGCGTCGTGATCGCGGGGGTCGATCCCTCGACCGATGCCGGCGCCAAGGGCCTTCGTCGCGGCGACGTGATCATGATGGCCAACGGGATGCCGGTCACCAACGAGGCCGATCTCGCCAAGGCCGCGCAGGCCGCCAAGGCGTCAGGCCGCAACGCGGTGCTGCTCCAGGTCCTGCGCCGGGGTTCGCCGCCCATCTTCCTGGCCGTGCGCCTGCGCGACAAGTAAGCGCGGCGTCGCCATTCGACAAAGAGGGGTGCGGGCAACCGCGCCCCTTTTTGTTGCGCGGAGCATCCGCGCTTCTCCCCTCGTCATCCGCGCCGAAGCTGGTATCTCTGCTGTCGACGCAGTCTTCTGAAGGAGAGCCATATGGCGGACGAGACCAGCATCTTCATCGGCCTGGGGGGCGGCGAGCCCCAGAAGCTCGTCCTGCGCCGCGCCAACCGCCATGGCCTCATCGCCGGCGCGACCGGCACCGGCAAGACCGTGACCCTGCAGGGCATCGCCGAGAGCTTTTCGGCCCATGGCGTGCCCGTCTTCCTCGCGGACGTGAAAGGCGATCTCTCCGGCATCGCCATGGCCGGCTCGCCGACCGCGAAGAATGCTGACAAGCTCATCGCTCGCGCGCAGGAGATCGGCCTCGCCGACTATGCCTTCGCCGATAATCCGGCGATCTTCTGGGATCTCTACGGCGAACAGGGCCACCCGGTTCGCACCACCATCTCCGAGATGGGCCCCCTCCTGCTCGCCCGCCTCATGGACCTGAACGAGGTGCAGGAAGGCGTGCTCTCCATCGCCTTCCGCTATGCCGACGAGGAGGGCTTGCTGCTCCTCAATCTCGATGATCTCCAGTCAATGCTGGCCTATTGCGCCGAAAATGCCGACGCGCTGACCGCCAAGTACGGAAACGTCACCAAGGCGAGCGTCGGCGCCATCCAGCGCCAGCTCCTCCAGCTGGACAGCCAGGGCGGCGGTCGCTTCTTCGGCGAGCCCGCGCTCGACATTCATGACTTCATCCAGACGGATGACAAGGGCCGCGGCTACATCAACATCCTCGCCGCCGACAAGCTGATGCAGAGCCCCAAGCTCTACGCCACCTTCCTGCTCTGGCTCCTGTCCGAGCTGTTCGAGACGCTCCCGGAAATCGGCGATCCGGACAAGCCCGTGCTCGTCTTCTTCTTTGACGAAGCGCATCTGCTGTTCGACGATGCGCCCAAAGCGCTGGTCGACAAGATCGAGCAGGTCGTGCGGCTGATCCGCTCCAAGGGCGTCGGCGTCTATTTCGTCACGCAGAACCCGATCGACATTCCCGAGGAAATCGCCGGGCAGCTCGGCAATCGCGTGCAGCACGCCCTGCGCGCCTTCACCCCGCGCGATCAGAAGGCGGTCAAGTCCGCCGCCGAGACCTTCCGCGCCAATCCGCAGATCGACGTGGAGAGCGCGATCACCGAACTCAAGGTCGGCGAGGCGCTCGTCTCGCTGCTGCAGGAGGACGGCTCGCCCTCGATCGTCCAACGCACCCTCATCGCGCCGCCGCGCTCGCGCCTGGGGCCGCTCGAACCCAAGGAGCGCGCGATCATCCAGTCCATCTCGCCCTGCGCGGGCCGATATGACGAGGAGATCGACCGCGAATCGGCCGAGGAAATCCTCGCCGCTCGCGGCGCCGCAGCCGCAGCGGCAGCCACCGCCGCAAAGGCGCAGGCCGAGGCCGACAAGGCAGCCGCCGCTCAGGCGAAGGTCGAGGCGAAGCAGCGCGAGCAGCAATTGAAGGAACAGGCCCGCGCCGAAGCCGCCGCCGCGCGCGAGGCGGCCAAGCCCAGCAATTTCGACCGCGCCATCCAGTCCGCGACCCGCTCGGCCGCCTCCTCGGTCGGCCGTCAGGTGGCGAACGAGATCGGCAAGGCCGTGCTCGGCGGATCGAGCCGGCGCAGCAGCGGCGGCGGCATCATCGGCAGCCTGGTGCGCGGGGTGCTCGGCGGCCTGTTCAAATAGGGAGGCCGCGTGAAAGGCGGGGCGTCAGCCCCGCCCGCGGTAGCCCTGAACGCCCTGATCCGGCACCCACACGCCCTCGACCGGCGGCCCGGATTGCCAGAAAACGTCGATCGGGATGCCGCCGCGCGGATACCAATAGCCGCCGATGCGCAGCCAGCGGGGCTTCATCTCCGCGAACAGCCGCTCGCCGATCCCCACAGTGCAGTCCTCATGGAATGCGCCGTGATTGCGGAAGCTGCCGAGAAACAGCTTGAGCGACTTGGATTCGACGATCGTCTCGTCCGGCACATAGTCGATGACCAGATGCGCAAAGTCGGGCTGGCCGGTGATCGGGCAGAGCGAGGTGAATTCGGGCGCGGAGAAGCGCACGAGATAGGGCGTGCCCGGCCGGGGATTGGGCACATAGTCGAGCACCGCTTCCTCCGGGCTGGCCGGGAGAGCGCTGGTCTGGCCGAGATGCTTCAATGTCATGGTCGCGCCTTAATATGATTCCGCCCGCGCGCGAACCCCCTTGCGCTGGCCTGCGAAAGAGCCGACGAGACGGGGCCATGGACCTGCTAGTTTCCCCCCAATGGCTCGCTGCCGAACTGGGCGCGGCCGACCTGCGCATCCTTGATGCGACCAGCTTCCTCCCCGGCACCCCGCGTGACCCGGAGGCGGAGTTCCGCGCCGCGCATATTCCCGGCGCACTCTATCTCGATCTGAACAGTCTCAACGACCCGGACGATCCGCGCCCCGCCATGGTGCCGAGCAACGCGCAGTTTGCAGCCCGCATGGCGCAACTGGGCGTGAGCGACAGTGACCGGATCGTGATTTACGATAACAGCCCGCTGGCCAGCTCCGGCCGCGCCTGGTGGCTGATGCGCCTGTTTGGCGCCCGGTCCGTGGCCATTCTGGATGGCGGCCTCGCCCGCTGGATTGCCGAGGGGCTGCCCACCGAGAGCGGCGAGAGCGCGCCCGTGCCCGGCGGCCATTTCGCCGCAGCGAAGGACGAGGCGCAGGTGCGCGACAAGGCGCAGATGCTTGCGAATATCGAGAGTTGCGCCGCGCAAGTCGTCGATGCGCGCGGCGCCAGCCGCTTCGCCGGCGAAGATCCGGAGCCGCGCCCCGGCATGGCGGCGGGCCATATTCCCGGCTCGGTCAATCTGCCAACCGGCCAGTTGCTGGATGCGGACGGCCGCTGGAAGCAGGGCGATGCGATGCGGGCCGCCTTCGAATCCGCTGGTGTCGATCTCGATCGCCCGCTCATCATGACCTGCGGCAGCGGCGTCACGGCCTGCAATCTGCTGTTCGGCGCGGCGCTGCTCGGCAAGGGGGACGTCGCCATCTATGACGGGAGCTGGTCCGAGTGGGGCGCCGATCCCGCCCTGCCCAAGGCGACGGGCGCGGCATGAGCGGCGATCAGGGCGAGGGCGGCAAGCTCAAGCAAGGAACGCGTCTGGTTCACGCAGGGCGGCGGCGCGAGTGGACCGGTATGCCCGGCGATCCGGGCACCATCGTCAACCCGCCGGTGTGGCGCGCATCGACGGTTCTCTATGAGGACGTCGCCCACCTGCGCAGCGCCAACTTCCATACCGAGCAGCGTCTCTATTATGGGCGGCGCGGCGCGCCCACGGGCTGGGCACTCGCCGATGCGATCACCCAGATGGAGCCCGAGGCGGCGGGGACCATGCTGTTCCCCTCGGGCGTGGCCGCCATTGCGAGCGCGCTGCTGGCGGTGCTGAAGCCGGGCGACGAGCTGTTGATGGTCGACAGCGTCTATGGCCCCACCCGCTCGATCTGCGACGGGCTGCTGCGCGAAATTGGCGTCATGACGCGCTATTACGATCCGCTGATCGGTGCCGGCATCGCCGACCTCATCGGCGAAAAGACGCGCGCCATTTTTCTGGAAAGCCCCGGCAGCCTCACCTTTGAGGTGCAGGACGTGCCGGCCATCGTCGCGGTGGCGAAGGACCGCGGGCTCATCACCCTGCTCGACAATACCTGGGCGACGCCGCTGCTGCTGCCGGCCCTGGGCTATGGCGTGGACATTTCGATCCTCGCCTGCACCAAATATATCGTGGGCCACAGCGATGTGATGCTGGGTTCGGTCACGGCCAATGCCGCGCTCTGGCCCAAGGTGCAGGCACGCGCGCTGATGCTGGGCCAGATGGCGAGCCCGGACGATTGCTGGCTGGCGCTGCGCGGCCTGCGGACGATGCGCGTGCGCCTCAAGGAGCAGGGCGCGAGCGCGCTCGCGCTGGCGCGCTGGCTGGATGCGCGGCCGGAAGTGGCCAGCGTATTGCACCCCGCCTTGCCCGCCTGCCCCGGCCATGACGTCTGGGCGCGCGATTTCCATGGCGCCGCGGGCCTCTTCTCCTTTGACCTGGCAGGCGGCGGAGACGCTGCGCGCACTGCCTTCATCGATGCGCTGGAACTGTTCGGCATCGGCTATAGCTGGGGCGGTTATGAGAGCCTCGCCCTGCCGGTCGACCCGGCCAGCCTGCGCAGCGCCCGGCGCTGGGATGAGGCGCGCGGCCCGCTGGTGCGCATCAATGTGGGTCTGGAGGATGTCGAAGACCTGATCGCCGACATGGATCAGGCCTTTGTGCACTGGCGCAATGCGCAGAGTGGCTAAGCCGTAGCGGCAATAGAGCTTGTCTGGCGCGGCGAATTTTCCAGGCGCGTGAGACACGGGACCGGACCATGCGGGCCGGCTTTCGTGTCTCACGCGCCCTCGTTTTTTCCCGGTTTTTCGGTCGATTCGGCAACTGGTCGCACACCGTCCTCTCGCAAGATGGGCGGTGCCGTGTCGTTGCAAACCGGCAACAGAGCAATGTTCTGCAATAAATTGGAAACGATTTGGACTTGTGCGCCGCACAACGGGCGGGCATTTAATCCGTGGCTTTCCGGAAAAGTCGCTCAGGTCGCCCCGCGACCCAAAGGAAGTGATCTCCGGTAGCCGCAGGTAGGGACGATCGCATTTTTATCTCGGTAAGGGGAATCCCATGCGTAAGTCCATTCTGGGCCTCTCGGCCCTCGCTCTGCTCGCTTCGGCTGCGCCCGCTTTCGCGCAGGACGAGGAAGCAGCCAGCCCGATCACCATCACCGGCTCGGTCGCCCTCGTGTCCGACTATCGCTTCCGCGGCTTTTCGCAGACCCAGCAGGATGCGGCCGTGCAGGGCGGCATCACGGCCACGCATGAGAGCGGCCTTTATGTCGGCACCTGGGGTTCGAGCATCAATTTCGCCAACAGCAATCTGAGCTCCGAGATCGACATCTTCGCCGGCTGGTCGAAAGCGGTCGCCGAGGGCGTGACGGTCGACGTCGGCCTGCTCTATTACCTCTATCCGAAGCACAAGTCGGTCACCGGCGACATCAACACCGATTTCTTCGAGCCCTATGTGAACGTCATCGCCGCGATCGGCCCCGCGACGCTCAAGGTCGGCGCCAACTACGCCTGGTCGCAGGATGCGCTCACCTCGTTCAAGGACGGCAAGTCGACGGACGCGATCTACCTGCATGCCGAGCCTTCGATGGCGATCCCCGGCACGCCGTTCGGCGTCAACGGCCATCTCGGCTATGCCAGCAGCGACGCCTTCCCCGGCGGCACGGACGGCAAGGTGTGGGACTGGTCGCTCGGCGGCACCGCGACCTACAAGAACATCACCTTCGGCGTCTCTTATGTCGACACCGACGAGCCGGGCCAGATCAAGGGCAGCGACGCTGCGGTGGTCTTCTCGCTGACGGCAGCCTTCTAAGCAAAAGCGAAACCGATCCCGGGGGGGCGCTGACCCGCGTGGGACGAGCGACGCGCCAGGAATGGGCTGCGACATCTTGTCGCAGCCCATTTTCGTCCCGGAATGACGGGATGGTTGAGCCGGGCCTACCCTCTCGCCCCTCTCACCCCATGGGCTAGCCCGCCTTAAGCCGCAGGCTTCCGACGGACGGTCAGGATCCGGATCATCGGCTCCAGCATCTGCCCCTTCATGACGCCATCGCCCCTGGTGGCGCTGCGCGGCGAATCGGCGATGGCGCGCACCACGTCCATGCCGGAAATCACCCGCCCAAAGGCGGCGAAACCCGGCTGGCTCGCGTCGGCGTCAAAGCCTTTCATGTCGCCGACGATGATGAAGAAGTCGCCCGTCGCCGTCCCCGGAGCCGCCTGCGCCATCGAGATGACGCCGTTCACATGGCTGAGCCCCGTCGTGCTGGTCGGCTCGTGCGGCACGGGCTTGAGTATCCGCTTGGGATCGTTCTGGGTACCGCCCTGGATGAAGCCGCCCGGCGTGCCATCGTCCCATTTGAACGAGCGGTAGAAGGCCGTGCCGTCGAATCGCTTCTGGTCGACATAAGCGAGGAAATTGGCGGACGTGACCGGCGCGCGCTCCACCTCGATCGCCAGCGTGAAGGCGCCGAGGCTGGTCGTGACCACCACCGGGACGGTCTCGTAATGCTGCTCGGGCTGCGCGGGCGGCTCGGCCGCTGCCTCCGCCGCCGCCGCCTGCCGCTGCGCCTCGGCGGCCTCTGCCCTCGCTTCCGCGTCCGCTTTGGCCTGAGCGGCCAGTTCGGCATCGATCCGGGCCTGGATCTCCCGTTCGGATGGCGCGGCGCCGGCCGGCGAGACGAACGATCCGGCCCCGGCAAGGAGGATCAGCGGCAAGGCGCAGCGGCGCAGAGTCGTCGAGAAGGTCATGTTGATATGCTAGTGCATGGTCCGCCTGGATTGAAGCAGACCAATGCTCTCATTTGATTTCCGCGTTTTCCGAGCCGTCAGGTGAGGCGACCTGACTTGAAAACGCTCTGGCGCACCTCACCCGTGTGACAAGCATGCGCCGCGCTCGCTTCACAGCGCGCCCCGCCGGGCCTATAGCGCGGCCATGGCCACCCCGGCGCTCCTTGCCCTGTTCATCCTCACCGTCGCGCTGATGGAAGGTTTCGCCTATGTCATGCACCGCTGGGTGATGCACGGCCCGGGCTGGTTCCTCCATGCCAGCCATCACCGGCCTCGCACCGGGATGTGGGAGCTGAACGACCTCTATTTCGTGATCTTCGCGGCGCCCTCCATCCTGCTGCTGCTCGGCGGCGTTCAATGGGGCTGGGGAGACTGGGCGACAGCGGCCGGCGCGGGAATCGCTGCTTATGGCGCCATTTATCTCGGCTTCCACGACATCATCGTGCACCGGCGCCTCGCCCACCATTATGTCCCGCGCTCGGCCTATATGAAGCGGATCGTCCAGGCGCACCGTCTGCACCATGTCGTGGAGACGCGGGAGGGCAATGTCAGCTTCGGCTTCCTCGTCGCGCCATCCCCCGAGGTGCTCAAGCGCCAGTTGGCGAACATGGCGGAGGGGCGGATCCGCGCGGCGCGAGGAACGAAGACCTTGCCCTGACCGGCGCAAGCCGGAGCACAGCTTGTTTCCATCCAGAGAGCACAGCCCATGGCCCACCGCGCATCGGGCCAGACCAAACGATGTAGCGCGGCGCTTCCGCGCTTGGTCTGCCCGGCGTCTTGAACTATGCAGCGGCAAACCGCAGAGGACATTTCCTTGACGCTCGATCTGCTCGCGGCCGCCGCCCCCATCCGTTTCGAGGATCTCGGGCTCAATCCGGTCGCCATCTCACTCGGCTTCTTCGACATCAAATGGTACAGCCTCGCCTATCTGGCCGGCATCCTGACCGGCTACTGGTATCTGACCGTGCTGATCCGCCAGCCGGGCTCGCCGATGGCGCGGCGCCATGCCGATGACTTCATCTTCCATGCGACGCTCGGCATCATCCTGGGCGGGCGCCTGGGCTATATCCTCTTCTATCAGCCGGACATCTTCCTGCGGCCGCTTGATATCTTCAAGCTGTGGGAAGGCGGCATGTCGCTCCATGGCGGCACGATCGGCGTCGTTATCGCCATCTGGCTGATGGCGCGGCGCGAGAAGCTCTCCTTCCTGCGCATGTGCGACTATATCGCCTGCGTCGTTCCTTTCGGCCTGTTCTTCGGCCGCCTCGCCAATTTCGTGAACGGCGAGCTTTGGGGCAAGGTGACGGACGTGCCCTGGGGCATCGTCTTCCCCAATGCGCCGGGCGACCTGCCGCGCCATCCGAGCCAGCTCTACGAGGCGCTGCTGGAAGGGCCGGTCATGTTCGCCATCCTCGCCTTCTTCTTCTGGAAGACCAGGGCGCGCTACGAGCCCGGCAAGCTGTTCGGCCTCGCCGCGCTCAGCTACGGCGCCGCTCGCTTCTTCGTGGAATATTATCGCGAGGCGGACGAGCAGCTCATGGAGTTCGCGCAGCGCACCGGCCTGCACATGGGCCAGTGGCTGACCATCCCCATGCTCGTGCTCGGCCTCTATCTGGTTGTCACCGCCAAGGGCCGCCGTACCCGCGTCGAGCCGATCGCCGGTGCCGACAGCGTCGCCTGAGGCGGCGGGGAGCGCGAACATCCAGACGCTGCATGACTTCATGGCCGCGGCCAACACGGCCTATTACGCCTCACGCGATCCGCTCGGACAGGCCGGCGATTTCATCACCGCGCCTGAGATCAGCCAGATGTTCGGCGAACTCATCGGCATGTGGTTCGCCGATCTGGCGCTGCGGGCGGGCGCCGGAGAGCGCGTTGCCTATGTCGAGCTGGGGCCGGGGCGCGGCACGCTGGCCGCAGACGCGCTGCGCGCCATGGCGCGCGCCGGGCTGGCGCCGCCCGTCCATTTCGTCGAGACGAGTCCCGTGTTGCGCGCGCGGCAGCGGGCCGCCGTCCCGCAGGCAAGCTGGCATGACGATGTGGCGGGCCTCCCCGGCGACCGGCCGCTGATCGTCATCGCCAACGAATTTTTCGATGCGCTGCCGATCCGCCAATATGAGCGCACCGCGCGCGGCTGGCGCGAGCGCATGGTGGCGGGCGGGCAGCTCCTCCCCGGCGAAGAGGACTGCGCCGGCGCGATCCCGATCCAGCTCGCTGACGCACCACTCGGCAGCATCGTGGAGCGCAGCCCCGCCAGCGAATCGATCCTCGCCGATCTCGCCGGGCGCATCGCGGCGCAGGGCGGCGCGCTGCTCGCCATCGATTATGGCTATGAGGGACCGGCAACCGGCGATACGCTGCAGGCCATGCTATCCCATGCCTATGCCGATCCGCTCGAAGCGCCGGGCACGCGCGATCTCACCGCGCATGTCGACTTCGCCATGCTTGCCGCCACCGGCCGCGCCACGGGCCTTCGCCCCGGCCCCTGCGTTGGGCAGGGCGCCTTCCTGAGCGCGCTCGGCATCGATGCGCGCGCGGCGGCGCTCGCCAGGGCTCATCCGGAGCGGCTGGAGGAGTTGCGCGGCGCAAGGGACCGCCTCGTCGAGCCGCGCGCCATGGGCCGCCTGTTCAAGGTGCTTGCGCTGCGCCACCCGGCCTGGCCGGCACCGGCGGGCTTCGCATGAGCGTCGAGGTTCTGCGCGCCGAGGTGCTCGGCCCCGTGCCGCACGGCTTTCTTGGCCGGCGCGGCGGCGTGTCGACAGGCATTCATGCCGGGCTCAATGTCGGCCTCGGCTCGGATAACGAGCGCGCGGCGGTCCTCGCCAATCGCGATCTCGCGCGTGACGCCGTCCTGCCGGGATCGCAGCTCGTCACCGTGCATCAGGTCCATTCGCCCGATGTGGTGACGGTCCGCGCGCCCATCGCGATCGACGCGCGGCCCAAGGCCGATGCGCTGGTCACGGCGACGCCCGGCCTGCTGCTGGGCATCCTCACCGCCGATTGCGTGCCGATCCTGTTCGCGGATGCGCAGCGCGGCGTGGTTGGCGCGGCTCATGCCGGCTGGAAAGGCGCGCTCACTGGCGTTGCCGAAGCCACGCTCGACGCCATGACGGCACTGGGCGCGGAGCGCAGTGCGATCGCCTGCGCGATCGGCCCCTGCATCGGCCGGGCGAGCTATGAAGTGAGCGAAGGCTTCGAAAAGCCTTTCCTTGAGCGCGACGCGGAGGATGCCCGCTTCTTCTCCGCCGGCGCGCCGGGCCATCTCCAGTTCGACATTGCCGGCTATGTCGCGGCCCGCCTCGCGAGCGCCGGCGTCGGCCGGATCGCGATGCTCTACGAGGACACGTACAGCCAGCCCGAACGCTTCTTCAGCTATCGCCGCGCCTGCCATGCGGGCGAGCCCGGCTATGGACGGCAGATCTCGCTGATCGGATTGGCTTAGGTCTTGTCCTGATTGAATTGAGCCCCGTGCTCCTGCTTCCCCCGGAGCACA
>JAFKLU010000364.1 GCA_017304105.1 Sphingomonadales bacterium | reverse complement strand
GACGCGCTGCGCGGCTTTGCGCAGCCTGCATCGCCTGCTCGCGGATACGCCTTTGCGGCCCGCCGACACCACTGCGCTTCTGCTGGTCAGCGAGCGACCGGGCTGCAACCAGACCATGCTCGGCCACGTGCTGGCTGCCAATCGTTCGGTCGGCATGAAAGTCGCCAGCCGCCTTGAGAACCGCGGCTTCCTGAGGCGTGGGCCGGGACGCGATCGGCGCAGCAAGGGCCTATATATCACGGCCGAAGGCGAGCAGGCCCTTGCCGGCATGCTACGCCGGCACGGCCGCGCCGAGGAGGTGCTGGCAAACCATCTGACGCCGGAAGAACATGCACAATTGCTGCGGCTTCTGGGAAAGGTACAGAAAGCCATCGAGCAAGAAGAGGCCGAGCTTCGGCGTGCCTCCCAACTCTTCGGAACAACCGGTCAAACGCCCTTCGCGGCCGAGGCCCAATAATAATAAGACAGAAAAAAAAGAAAAGACAAAGGCGGAACGCCAACCTTTCAGGAGGAGAGTGAACATGAAGAAGCTGAGTTACCTATGTTCGTCGGCGCTTGCGCTGACGTCTCCCGCGCTGCTTATGGCGCAGACTGCGGCAGCGCAGGACCAGTCTGCGCCGCAGGCGGCTGACGCTGGTCCTGAAGAGATTGTCGTCACTGCGCAGTTTCGTCAGCAGAACCTGCAGGACACGCCGATTGCGATCACGGCGGTCAATGCGGCGATGCTGGAGGCGCGCAGCCAGACCGATATCAGCCAGGTCGCCAACCAGGCGCCGTCGGTGACGCTGAAGCCGCAAGGCGCGGCCTATGGTCCCTCGCTCGGCGCCAATATCCGCGGCGTCGGCCAGTTCGACTTCAACCCCGCGCTGGAGCCGGGCGTCGGCTTCTATGTCGATGACGTCTATTATGCGACGCTCACCGGCTCGATCCTCGACCTGCTCGATCTCGACCGCGTCGAGGTGCTGCGCGGTCCGCAGGGCACGCTCGCTGGCCGCAACTCGATCGGCGGCGCGGTGAAGCTCTATTCGCAAAAGCCCGAGGGCACGAACAGCGGCTCCATCGCGGCGGCCTATGGCAGCCGCAACCGGCTCGACCTGCGCGCCAGCGCGGACTTCAACCTGGCGCAGGGCGTGGACGTGCGCATCGCGGGCGTGGCCAAGAAGCAGGAAGGCTATGTGAACCGCTACGATTTCGGTTGCATGTATCCGGCCGGCGGCTCGGCGACCTTCACCCCCGCCTTTGCCACCACCACCAATCCAACCCGCGCGCCGATGCTGATGAACCCCGTCGGCGGCATTCCGGCCAGGACCAACCGCCCGGACTGCCTGATCGCCAAGGAAGGCGAGGTGAACTACATCGCCGGCCGCGCCCAGCTGCGCTTCCGGCCGACCGACACGCTCGATATCAACATCATCGGCGATTATACCGACGATGATCGCACCGCCGCCGGTTCGGTCCTGCTGCTGCGCACCTATCCGGACGGCTCGGTGGCGAGCCCGCGCTTCCCGCTGCCGACCATCCCTGCCCCCGGCTCCTCGCCGGCGCAGAATTATGCGAGCGCGACGCCGCCCAGCCCAACACCGGCGAACCCGGTCCCGCGTGACCTCAATCCGTTCGCCGCGCCGGACAGTCTGCTCGCTTATGACAACCGCTTCGTCTGCGGTAATTATTGCAACTTCGCGAGCTACGACATGCCCGCCGACGGCGTCTACCGCGCCTCGAGCGGCGATGGCCGCGTCCGCTTCAAGGGCTGGGGCGTCTCGGGCCAGATCGAGTGGGAGCTGGCCGACAGTCTCCAGCTCAACTCGATCACCGCGTTCCGCAAGTACACGTCCAACTTCTCGAACGACAATGACGTGTCGCCCATGGCGCACAGCCTTGGCTACGGCCCGCTGACCTTCCGCTTCTTCAGCCAGGAGCTGCGCCTCAACGGATCGATCGGCGAGACCATCGAGTATACGATCGGCGGCTTCTACAGCGACCAGAAGTCGGTCTACACCTCGTTCCAGGATCTGCGCACCTCGGCGCTGCAGTTCCAGCAGAGCGATCCGGTCAATGCGGACAGCAAGGCGGCGTTCGCGCACATCGCCTGGAACCCCATCGAGCCGCTGACGCTCACTGGTGGCATCCGCTACACCGAGGAATCCAAGTCCTATCTGTATATCCGCCAGCGGCCCTATAACGACCCGACCTCCATCACCGCGGGCGGCACCGCTCCCAATGGCGCGCCCTATGGCGTGCTGCCGCTCAACGGTACGGTCGGCAAATATAGCGGCAACCGCGTCGATTATCGCCTGAACGCCCAATATGCGATCACCGACGACGTCATGGCCTATGCGCAATTCTCCACCGGCTTCAAGGGCGGCGGCGTCAATCCGCGTCCCTTCTATGTCCAGCAGGCCTTGTCGTTCGGGCCGGAGACGCTGAACGCCTATGAGGTGGGTCTCAAGACCGACCTGTTCGACCGCAAGCTGCGCTTCAACGTCGCTGCGTTCCTCAGCAAGTACAAGGATATCCAGCTCTCGCTCGGCAACTGCACGGCGATCACGGGCTACAATGCGGCGGGCGTCAGCCTCGGCGCGCCCTGCGCCCTGCCGGTCAATGCCGGCGATGCGGACATCAAGGGCATCGAGGTCGAAGCCACGCTCCGCCCGGTGGCCGGCATGACCATCGACGGGTCGCTCAGCTATATCGACTTCGACTACAAGCGGTTCGGCTCCTACACGAGCACCAACCCGACCACCGGCGTCACCTCGACCGTGTTCGTCGGCGGGCCCACCAACCTCAACGGGCCCCAGTTCGGCGACTATGCGCCGTTCACGCCCAAGTGGAAGTGGAGCATCGGCGCGCAATATGAGATCGATCTGGGCACCGCCGGCTCGCTCACCCCGCGCATCGACGGCTCCTATCAGAGCAAGATCTACACCGTCTCGGCCAATCGCTCGAGCAACCGCATCGATGCCTATGGCATCGCCAACGCCCGCCTCACCTGGCGCAATGCGGACAAGGATCTCGACGTCTCGCTCGAGGTCACCAATCTGTTCGACGAATATTATCTCCTGACCCTCTACGACCAGACGGTCGGCGGGCAGGGCTATGCCAACGGCCAGCCCGGACGACCCCGCGAATGGGCCGTCAGCGTCAAGAAAAAGTTCTGACCTAAGCACCAAACAGGCAAGGCCCCGGAGACCATCTCCGGGGCCTTTCTTTTTAACACCCGGCGCGGTGGAACGCCGCCCCCTCCTGATGAATTGAACCGGAGCCGCCTGCTTTCGCCGGAGCACAGGCCGTTTCCATCCCCAGCAACAGCCTGTACAATCGCATCATGGCGCTCGATCCACTGCGGCTTCCTTTGCGCTGGGCGATGCGCTCCATCCAGCAGCTGCGGCGCCTCGCCTGGCGCATCCGCAAGCCCGGCATCGTCGGCGCCCATGCCGTCGCGATGAGCCGGGAAGGCAAGGTCATTCTGGTGAAGCTGCGCTATGAGCGCGGCTGGAGCGTGCCCGGCGGCAGACGCAAGGCGGGCGAGACCGCGCTCGAAAATGCCCTGCGCGAGATGCGCGAGGAACTCGGGGCGTCAGCGTATGGAGAGCCGGTGCACCTGCTCGACGAAGTCACCTCCATCAATTACCGCTCCGACAATGCGGCCGTCTTCCTCGTCCCCGACGTGGCCTATTCGCCCCGATGGTCGCTGGAGATCGAGGCCATCGGGGAATTTGCGCCCGACCACCTCCCGCCAGACACGAGCTGGCGCGCACGAAAATGGATCGCCGCCGCACTCGAACGTCTGCCCCTGCCTTGCTGAACTCCGGGCCTGCAACGCGGCGCTTGCCGACCCGCCCGGAGGGCATTTAATCGAATGGCTAGAATTCAGTCGTAAAGGAGCGGCCGAGCGGAGTTGCCGTATCCGGATCTTGGGAGTTTCGCATGGGGGATGACGACAAGTCTTTTAACGCACATGCGTCACGGCGGTGCCGCCGCGATGGATAGCCGCTCCCATCCAGAACAGTTTGTCATCACGCCCCGGCACGGCTGGCGATCCGTCGACCTTGCCGAGCTCTGGCGCTATCGCGACGTTATCTATTTCCTCGTCTGGCGCGACTTCAAGGTGCGCTATCGCCAGACGCTGCTCGGCGCCGCCTGGGCCGCAATCCAGCCGCTGCTGACGGTCGCGATATTCACCTTTCTCTTTTCCCGCCTCGCCGGCCTGTCCTCCGACGGCGTTCCTTATCCGCTCTTCGCGCTCGCCGCCTTCATCCCATGGGGCTTCTTCAGCGCCGGCGCAGGCAATGCGACCAATTGCATGAACACCAATCAGGATCTGGTGAAGCGCATCTATTTTCCTCGCCTTGCCATTCCGCTTGCCACGATCCTCTCCGGCCTGCCGGACCTGCTCGTCGGGCTTGGCCTGCTGGCGGGCTTCTTCCTTTATTATGGCGTGACGCCCGGCCCGGCCGCTCTGCTCTTGCCGCTGTTCCTTCTCCAGGGATTCATCGCGACGGTCGGCTTCGGCATCATCCTCGCCGCCGCCAACGCTCGTTTCCGCGATGTCGGCCATGCCGTGCCCTTCCTCTTGCAGGTCGCGCTGCTGGCAACGCCGGTCGGCTATGCGAGCAGCGTCATTCCGGAACCCTGGCGCCTGCTCTACGCGCTCAATCCCATGGTCGGCGTCATCGACGGGGTGCGCATGGCGCTGTTCGGCGCGCCGTTGGCGCTCGATACCGCGCTCGTCTCGCTTGCCACCACACTCGTCGCGCTCGTCGGCGGCACGATCTATTTCAGCACCATCGAGCGCAACCTGGCGGACATATTATGAGCGGGGTGCCGGCGGGAGCCATGAAGGTGCGCGGCATCGCGAAGCGATATCGCACTGGCAAGCCGGGCGATATGCTGCCGGACCTGCGCGAGACGCTGATGGCGCCGTTCAGCCGCCGCCGGGGAAAAGACGAAGACCGCCCGCCCTTCTGGGCCTTGCGCGACATCAACTTCGATGTGCAACCGGGTGAAATTCTTGGCATTCTCGGTCGCAACGGCGCGGGCAAGAGCACCTTGCTCAAGATCCTCTCGCGCATCGTTCACCCCACGGCGGGGCGCATCGACATGGCCGGGCGCCTCGGTTGCCTGCTGGAAGTCGGCACCGGCTTCCACCGTGAACTGACGGGGCGCGAGAACGTCTATCTGAACGGCGCGATCCTCGGCATGAGCCGCCGCGAGATCGGTTCCAAGCTCGATGCGATCGTCGACTTCGCCGGCATCGCAGACTTCATCGACACGCCGGTGAAGCATTATTCGAGCGGCATGTATCTGCGGCTCGGCTTCGCCGTGGCGGTTCATGTCGAGCCGGAAATCCTCATCATCGACGAGGTGCTGACGGTCGGTGACGCAGCCTTCCAGGCCAAGTGCATCCGCAAGGTGGAGGAGCTGGTGAAGGACGGGCGGACAGTGCTCATCGTCAGCCACCAGCTCGCCCTCGTCCAGAAGCTCTGCTCCCGCACGATCATGATCCAGGATGGCGTCATCGTCGCGGACGGCAGGCCCGATGCCATCATCGGCGACTATCTGAGCGCGCTCGACCGCCATCTCGACGTGGACCTGAGGCTGCGCACCGACCGCCGCGGACGCGGTAATGTGCGCCTGACCGGCATCCAGATCAGCGGCGAGGATGGCGCGAGCATCGTCGCGGGCGGGCCTGCGCTCTTCGCGTTCGAGGTTTCGTCGGCCGTGGCCGCGCTGGATTGCGTCTTCACCATCCATGATTCCCTCGGCGAGCCGGTCTGCTCGTTCGACACCACCAATCCCGCGCCTGTCGACGAGTTGCCTCGTGGGCCCAGCCGGTCATTACAGTGCCGGGTTCCGGCGCTGAACCTGCGTCCGGGCCGCTACAGCATCGGCATCATGCTCATGGCGCCGGACGGGGATACGGAGGACGATCTCGAGATCGCCTGCACGTTCGAGGTGCTGTCAGGCTTCATCGGGGGCCGAGAGATCATATCCGATCCAAGTTATGGCCGGGTCGAGTTCCCCCATCGCTGGACCGCCGCCTGAGCCGGCGCCCGGCCGCCCGCATCAATATAGAAGGCGGTTCATCACCCGGACCCGCCGGAGCAGCTTGTCCCAGAGCCGCCCATCATTCGCGCGCAAGGCCGTATCGACCGAGGCGTCCACCGAAGGCGGAGCCCCCCGCTCGCGAACATAGTCGCCGACCCATTCGAGAAACGCGGTGCGCGCGCGGTGCCCCCCGGTCCGGCTATAGGTGCCGCTGGCAGTTGCCGCGCTGGAGGTGGAGCCACCGTGCTGGCGATAGGCGGCATGACAGCCCGAGATCACGCGCACCGGATAGGCGAGCAGCAGCTTCACCCAGAGCGATTGATCCTCATAGAGCTTGAAGCGCTCCTCGAACCCGCCCACCTCATCCAGCGCCGCCTTGCGGATCATCACACTGCAAGTGCAGGGAATGTCGCCGCGTTCCTCCAGGATGATCCGGTTGAGCAGGACGGGCGGAGGATAGCGCCGATCCAGACGCAGCCCCAGCCGCTCGCGATAATCGCGCCGGCTCCCGTCCTCATGGAACCATCGCGTGGCGCTGTAGACCCATGCTGCTTGCGGGTCGGCGTCCAGCGCGGCGACATGGGCCGCCAGCATCCCCGGTTCGTAGAGATCGTCGCAATCGAGAAAGCTCACATAATCGCCGCGCGCCGCGGCGATGCCGGCATTGCGCGCAGCCGCCGCGCCCCGGCGATCTGGCGCCGAACGCATCGCAACGATCCGGCCGTCCCGCGCGGCGAAGTCAGCCGCGATGGCAGGGCTCGCGTCGCTTGACCCGTCGTCGACCAGCAGCAGCTCCCAGTCCGGAAAGCTCTGCGCGATCACGCTGCCGATCGCATTGGCAAGATAGGCCTGCCCGTTATACACGGGCATCACCACGGAGACGCGCGGGCTTCCCATCAGGCGCGCCCCAGCAGACGGCGCGCGCTCAGATGCGCGACGCCAACGCCCAGCGACAGCCACGCCCGCAGCATCGCCCAGCGAACGGCAGCGCCATAGGCGCCCGAACGGCGCAGATAGGCGGCCAGCCATCTGAGGAAGCGGCCTCGGGCGGTAAGGTCCTTCAGGCTACCGGCCGACTGCGCGGTGCAGCTTGCGCCATGCTGGCGATAGAAGAGCCAGAAGCGATCATCGACATGGCAGCGCGAAACGAGATGCGTCTTGGCGAAGAAGGCCTGATCCTCGAACATGCCGCGAAATGTCTCCTCGAACCCGCCGACCCGCTCCGCCAGCGCCCGCCGCATGATCGCATTGCCGGACATGGGCGTCTGCGCCCTGTTGCGGATCAGCAGCGGCAACAGTTCGCCGGGAGCATATAGCTTCCCCGGAGGGACACCGAGATCGTAGAAATAGTCCTTGGTCCGGCTCGTCGGGTCCCAGGAATGCCAGATCCAGGCCCGGCCATAGACCATGTCGGTCTCCGGCGCGGCATCGAACAACGCGACCTGCTCGGCGAGCTTCTCTGCCGGCCAGATATCGTCCGCATCGAGAAAGGCGATGAACTCGCCCCGTGCGGCGGCAAGGCCCGCGTTGCGGCTGGCGCTCATGCCGCGATTGGCATGGCAGGGATGCTCCAGATAGCGGATGCGCTCGCCGTCCGCGAAGCCGCGCGCCATCTCGCTGCTGCCGTCCGTGGAGCCATCGTCCACGAGGATCAGCTCCCAGTCCGCAAAGCTCTGCGCCCGCACGCTCTCCACCGTTTCCGCAAGGAACCGCGCCTCGTTCAGGAAGATGATGATGACGCTGACCCGTGGCGGCGGCGTGCTCACATCCACCACCGCAACCGCTTGCGGAACTCCTCCGCCCCCCAATTCTTGACGTCATGGCGTGGCAGCCGGAACCGCGCACGACCGTCGCTCACCGAGCCAGCCTCCACGCTCACCGCATGATCGAAGCCCAGTTCCTGTGCGATCGCCAGCGTGCGCGCGTCATAGTCGCCGAACGGATAGGCCAGCCGGCGGATCGGCGCGCCCAGCATCGCCTCCAGCGCCGCCTTGCTTTGCGCGCTCTCCTCGCGCTGTTCCTCCGCCGAGAGGCTCGGCAGCGAGGGATGCGAGACGGTGTGCGCGCCGATGCTGATCAGCCCGCCCTCGCCCAGCCGCTCCAGTTCCTCGCGCGTCATCACCGGCGCCGCCTCGCCCGCTCCGCCGAACGCCGCCGCCACCTCGTCGGCCGCCGCCTCGCGTGCCTCGCGCGGCAGCTTCCGTATCACGCGCCACAGCGCCATGTGCAGCGCCTCGCGGTCCTGCGTGCGCCAGCCCGCCGTGCCGGCCATGAAGGCGAAGTCCGGCAACGACTCCGGCACCATCCCGCCGAACACCGCCTCCGCCAGCCGGTCCCACCAGAAGCCCCGCTCATTGCCGAGCTCGCCGGTGACGACGAATACCGTCGCCGGAATGCCGAGCGCCTCCAGCACCGGCTTGGCGTTCACCAGCACGTCCCGATACGCATCGTCGAAGGTGATCGCGACCGTCCCCGGTTCCAGCGTGCCCGCCACCGCCCGCGCCGCCATCTCATCGAGCGGCACCGGCCGCCGCCAGCGCTTCAGCTCGCGCATCTGCTCCGCGAAATGGTCGGGCGAGACGGCCAGCCCCCAGGGGTCCACGCGCGCCTCCGCCACCCGATGATACATCAGGATGACCGGATCGGCGCGGCCGACGAGGCCCTTGGATAGCCGCAGCAGCCTGTCAGCCAGATAGCCCATCGCCGCCTTTCACCACCCGCGCCGCCACGATGACCGGGAACTGCGGGTCCTGATGCTGGTAATCCTCGGGCTGCATGTCCCGCTCGGCGAGGCCATAGAGGAAGGCGGTCGCCGTCAGCACATTCCCGTAGGTCGTCATATCGACATTCTCCGCCCCGAACCGGTCGCCCATCAGGCGCCGCAGCGAGGCAGGCGTGAACGACCAGAACCAGGTGTCGCCCCACTCGCCGCTATCTATGCAACTAACCCCCGGCACGGTGATGAGCAGCACGCCGCCCGGCTTCAGCACCCGGTAGAGCGTGTCTACCGCCTGCTGAAACTCATAGATGAGGTGCAGTGTCTGGGTGAACACGATGCAGTCGAAAATCCCGTCGGGAATGCCTGAGCCGCTCGTGATGTCCGTCACATAGGTGACTCCCGGCGCCTCCGGATCGACATGCAGCACTTCGCTCTTCTCGACCCGGCTGCCGCCGAACTGCATCGTGTAGGCATTGTCGCCCGGTCCACCGGATTGCCGCGCTCATAGCCGAAGTTGCGGCTGATCGGCTCACGCTGCCGCAAGTCGCCCAGATTGACCGGCCGGACAGGAAAATGAGCCCTCAAACGTCGCAATATTTCCATCCATGCCTCCCTGATGGTGATGCCGGGCGCCATTGAGAATATGCGCAGGCTCCCCCGCAGCGCGCGCCCAATCTGCCGGAAACTGGTTAACGCATCCAACAATGCGTAGAGTTGCACCCGCGCATAATAGGCCCGCCATTCCGCCCGGCCCCGCTCGCGCGCCGCCACCCGCTCCGGATGGCCAAGCACATAAGGGTCCTGCGCGTCGAGTACGCGTAGCGACGTCTTGAGCATCATGACCCGGTCGCCGGACATGTTCGCGCCATGATAGCGATAGTCGGCGATCACCTCCGGCCCGTGGAGGATGCGCCCGTGCCGCGCCATGCGCAGGTAGAGCTCATAATCCTCGCAGGCGCGAAAACCGGCGTCGAACCCGCCCACCGCGAGCAGCGCCGCCCGCCGATAGAGCACCGTCGCGTGCATGCCGATGCAATTGCCCTCCAGCATGCCGACATACTGGTCCTCGCCGAGCGGGCGCAGATGCACTTCCGAGCGCTCGCGCCCGTCGCTCTCGATGATGCGATAGGCGCCATAGCTCATCACTGCGTTCTCATCGCGCGTCAGCCGCGCCAGATTGATCGCCAGCGAGCGCGGCGCCATGCGGTCGTCGCCGTCGAGGAAGGCGATATAGTCGCCGCTCGCGGCCTGCAGCCCGGTGTTGCGCGCCGCCGCCAGCCCCTGATTGCTCTGGCGCACGATCCGCAGCTCCGGGAAGCGGGCATAGACCGCCTCGTAATTCCGCTTCGCCCCGTCCTCGACCACGATGATTTCGCGCACCGGCACGGTCTGCGCCCGCACGCTCTCGATCGCCTCGATCAGATGCGCCGGCTCCTCATTGTAAACATTGACGATCACGCTGACCGCCGGCACCGCCCGCTCAGCCATCGCGCGCTCCCGTGGGATAGCCCGCGAAGGCCAGCCAGGCGAGCGTGCGCGCCCAGGCCTCGTCCGCCTGCACGACCGGCGCATAGCCGAGCAGGCGGTGCGCCCTCTCCCAGCCCGGCACATGCTGCGCCCGCTGCAGCAGCGCCATTTCCAGCGTCGGATTAGGCCCCTTGGGCGGCGGCGGCGGGAGCGCGCCGGACGCGGCCCAGAAAGCCCCCAGCCCCCGGCTCAGCGACTTGGGCAGCGCATCGAGCGCCGCACGCACCGGCGCGGATTGCCGCCATTCATCGACCCGGTCCATGAGGCCGGGCATCGGCGCGGTGAAGCCGAGGCTCGGCACGCTCGCCATGTCGACGCCGACCGCCCCGGCCACCCGCCGATAGACTTCCTCCCAGCGCGGCGTCTCCGCATCGCCCAGCAGGAAGGCCTCGCCATCGGCGGCGGGCGCGTCAAAGGCGCGGACGATCCCTTCTACGAGATTGTCCACATAGATGGCGTTGCACAGCCCTTCCCCGCCATCGATCAGATAGGCCTCGCCGGTCAGCAGGCTGTCGGCCAGCCCCCCGATCCATTGCGAGCGCGGCCCGAACACGATGCCGGGGCGCAGCGCCACGGCCTCCAGCCGCCTCTTGCGACGCAGGGCGAACAGCCGCTCCTCCGCCTTGATCTTGGAGAGATTGTAGTGGATCGGCTGCTTGTGCGAGAGCGGGGTCGCGTCGTCACAACCCGGCGGCGGCGATTGCCCATGGACCATCGCGCTGCTCAGATAGACGAGGCGCTTGCAGCCGGCCCGCTCGGCCGCGCGATACACAGTGCCCACCGTGCCCACGATCGCCCGATGATCGCCCGCGAGCGCATGGACGACGATGTCGCACCCCTGCAACGCCGCCTCAATGGCCGCCTCGTCGAAGGCATCGGCGATCCGCCCCGCCAGCGCGAACCGGCTCGCCAGCGCCAGCCCGCTCGCCTGCCGCACGATCGGCCGCACGTCATGCACGCCGCCCAGATGCAGCATCTCGACGATCCGGTTGCCGATGAACCCATTGGCGCCGATCACGCCCACGACATGCGGAGAAGCGGTCATGAGCGTGCCCCCACAGGCTGCAACCAGGGCATCGCCATCGTCTCCCGCTCGCGATAGGCCCGCTCGATCAGCGTCACCGTCGGCAGAGCCTCCTGCGCCGTGCACAGCCGCGCCGGCCGCCCGGCAATCGCCTCCGCCATGGCGTCGATCTGCGCCCCGAAACATTCCTCGAATGTAAAGGCGGCCTCTTCCCCCACGCGCATCGCGCCGCCGCCATCCTTCAGCCGCAACTCGACCCCGCTGACATCCGCCGCCCGCCAGGAAATCGCCCCGTGCTCGAAGTCCAGCTCGATGGCGTTGGGTCGCTCCCAGTCCCGCGAGAGACGCAGCGCGGCCGGCGCGTCGCCGCAGCGCAGGTGAAGCAGGGCATTTGCTTCCACCCCGCCCATTGCGTCGTCCTCATAGCGCACGAAGGTCGGCGCCTCGAACCAGAGGGACAGCAGGTCGACGATATGCGTGCCGATATCGGCCAGGATGCCACCGCCCGAGACCTCCCTCGAAAAATAGCTCTGATCGCGGATCGGCCAGCGGAACGGTCCACCCTCGAAGGCCCGGATCGCCCGCAGTGCGCCCAGCCCGCCCGCCGCGATCAACCGCTCGACGATGCGCGTGGCGGGCAGATGCCGCCGCACCATGTTGACCGCAAGCAACCGACCGGCCGCCCCGGCCGCCTGCGCCATGGCGGTCGCCGTGTCGAGGCCGAGCGCCATCGGCTTCTCGCACAGCACATGGCTGCCCGCGTGCAGCGCCGCGATAGCCTGCTCCGCATGCACCGATGGCGGCGACGCGACGATGACCAGATCGGCCCCAAGCGCCACCAGCGCCTCGAACGAGCCGACGCGTTGCGCGCCCGGAAAATGCCGCCCGATCGCGTCCATACTCGCGGCATCGCGGTCATGAACGCCGAACAGCGCGATGCGATCGCGCCGCGCCAGCATGGCGGGGAGATAATATTCCTGCGTCACCGCGCCGCAGCCCACAATGGCGATGCTGATCGCGCCGCTCATGCCGTCGCCCTCCCTGACAGCCAGCACCAGCCGATCCGCACCATCGCCCGCGCCGCCGCGAGCAGCGTACGCAGGCCGCCGCCGAGCCGCACGCCGGCGCGGATCTGCGCCATGGCCGCCGTGAAATCGCCCCGCCGCGCACAGGCTTTCGCGGTCTCGAATGCGGCGTGCGCATAGATGCGCCGCGAAGTCCTGGCGACGTCGTCGGCCATATCGACGGGCAGATGATCGTGGATGAGATCGATGGCGATGCCGTTGAACGCTACGTCGCGGGCGGTGCGCACATTCCGTCCGGTGTTGGATTGCGGCTGCATCCGGTAGCGGGCCAGCGCCTGCGGCACGTAAACGATCGGATAATGCTGCGCGATACGCACCCACATCTCCCAGTCCTCGGCGCAATTGAGCGCCGGATGGAAGCCGCCCAGCCGCTCATAGACTTCCCGCCGCACGCAGATGGAGGGCGTCATGATGCGCTGCTCGGTGGCGAGGAAGCGCAGCGCGTCGGGCAGCCGGCCCATCTGCTCCATCGCCAGCATGCTGCGCCCCATCTCGCGCCCGTCCTGATCGATGAAGATTTGCCGACAATAGGCCGCGCCTGCCTGCTCGTCGGCAAAGGCCTGTTCCATCGCGGCGTAGAAGCCGGGCTCCACAAGATCGTCCCCGTGCAGCATGTGCACCAGCCGCCCGCGCGAAAGCGCCAGCGCCGCATTGAGATTCCCCGGAACGCCCAGATTGGCAGGCTGCCGATGGAAGCGCACGCGACCGTCGAACCCCGCCACCACGCTCTCAATATCGTCATCCGACGCATCATCGACGACGACGATCTCCATGCGCGCGGCCTCTGGCGCCTGCCACAGCACCGATGCCAGCGTCTCGGCCGCCTGACGCGCGCAATTATAGGTGGGGATCATCACCGACCAGAGCGGGCGGTGCTGATCCAAGACTGCCGGGATCGGCAGCGGCACTCCGGGCACGGGGGCTGATCTCAATGCCGCACACCCGGCCGCATGGCACTGCGCAGGAGCATGCGTGCAGAAAGCACCGCCACCTCGATCCCGTCACCGGATGACCAGCCCGCGCCGCTGCCCCGCGCCCGTTCCAGGCTCATCCGCGCGAGGCTGCTGTTGCCGAGCCGCAGATGCTCGCGCGCCCAGTCGAGGAAATAGCGGCGATGGCCGTTGCGCAGACCGTCGAGATGTCGCGGATCGAGGCATTGCTCCAGCTTGCAATAGAGGCCGTCCATCGCGGCAAGCTTCTGGTCATCCGCCTGTGACGAATAGAGGCCGCCCGGATGCAGGCGATACGCTCCCATCGGCTCGTTCAGGAAAGCGATGTCGCCATGTTCCGCGAAGAGGATGTAGAGCGGCCAGTCAGTCACGGGGAAGAAACCGTCATACCAGGCGGGGATGGTGGGGACGCAGGACCGGCGAAACAGGCTGCCGCACGTCGGGAAGGGATTGCCAAGCCACAGGTCGGGGAGCGTCAGCCGCGCAGGCGTGGTGGCCGGCGTCCAGAGCTGGGCGGTCGGCTTGCCGGCCGCATCGACGACCTGTGCGTTGGTGAAACACAGGCTGAGACTGGGATCGGCATCCAGCACCGCCACTTGCCGCGCGAGCTTATCCGGCGAGGTCCAGAAATCGTCCCCATCGAGCAGCGCGACATAATCGCCCTTTGCCGCCTCGAAACCGCGCGCGATGACCCGATTGCTGCGCACATTCTTCTCCGAGAGCAGCAGTCGAATCGTCTGGGGATAACGTTCCTGCCAGCCTCTCACGATGTCGCGCGTGCCGTCGGTCGACGCGTCCTCGCTGATGATGACCTCGAACGGGAAATCGGCTTTCTGATCCAGCACGGATTTCAACGCCTTATCGATGAAATTCGCGTGATTGTAAGTAACGATGACGATAGAGGCTTTCATGGCTGAACCGTTCCAGATGCCGGACTGACGTCGTCGCGTCCGGTCAATTACGTAGATATTCTCTTCTCCGGGCACGCCATCAACATCAACACAAAGACATTAATTTTCAACGCACCATTCTGTGCAGGAGGAGTGCCTTCTTCACGTGCATTGCATCGCCGCCCGAACGGGCTAAGCTTAGCGAAAAATTTATCAGTTTATTGTAGCCGTCAAGAATTGACTGGGTAATCGATCAGGATCGCGCAATGAAAATCTTGGTGACGGGGGGAGCAGGGTTCATTGGCTCGAATTTATGTCGACGGCTCATAGACGATGGACATGAAGTCTGGTGCCTCGACAATCTAAGCACGGGCGACGTCGAAAATCTGGGTTCGACGTTCAATCATCCGCGCTTTCATTTCCTTGAGGCGGACGTCTGCGACGATTTCGGCGATATCAAGGTCGACCGCGTCTACAATCTCGCCTGCCCCGCTTCGCCGCCCCAATATCAGCGCGATCCGGTCGGCACCATGAAGGCCAGTGTTCTCGGCGTGCTCAACGCCCTTGAATATTGCCACCGCACCCAGGCGCGGCTTTTTCAGGCATCGACGAGCGAAGTCTATGGCGATCCGGAGGTTCATCCGCAGCCGGAGAACTATGTCGGCGCGGTCAACTGCACGGGTCCGCGGGCCTGTTACGATGAAGGCAAGCGCGCCGCCGAGACACTCTGTTTCGACTATAGCCGGCAATATGGCACGGAAGTCCGGGTCGCCCGGCTGTTCAACACCTATGGCCCCCGCATGCACCCCGAGGATGGCCGGGTCATTCCCAATTTCATCGTGCAGTGCCTGCAGAAGCTCCCTCTGACCGTGTATGGCGCGGGCACGCAGACGCGCTCGTTCTGCTACATCGACGACATCATCGACGCCCTGATCCTGCTCATGGAAGCACCCGGACAGGCCATCGGTCCGATCAATCTGGGCAGCGAGGACGAGTATACGATTCGCGATCTGGCGCAGCGCATCCTTGAGCGCACCGGCTCGGAATCGACCGTGGACTATCTGCCCCTGCCGCAGGACGATCCGCGCGTTCGGCGTCCGGATGCGAGCCGCGCCCTGGAGGCGCTTGGCTGGCAGGCGACCACATCGCTTGACGAAGGGCTCGACAAGACCATCGCCTGGTATCGCAGCTACCGGGAAGGCGCGCTGTCCAGGGGGACAGACGAATCGGACAGGAGCAAGGTTGTCGCCATCATCGGCGGCGGCCCCGCCGGCCTCACCGCGGCCTATTCGCTGCAGACGCTGGATGAGAGTTACAAGCCCATCGTCTTGGAGGCGACCGATCAGGTTGGCGGCATTGCCCGGACGGAGACGTACAAGGGCTATCGCTTCGACATAGGCGGCCACCGCTTCTTCACCAAGGTCTCGACGGTCGAGCGGCTATGGCGGGAAGCGCTCGGCGACGATTTCGTCAAGCGGCCGAGAATGAGCCGCATCTACTACAAGAACAAATATTACGCCTACCCGCTCAAGATCTTCAACGCTCTGAGCAACATGGGGCTCTATGAGAGCATCCGGATCATGGGCAGCTATATCAAGTGGAAGCTCAAGCCCAATCCGGTCGAGGAGAATTTCGAGCAGTGGGTCACCAATCGCTTCGGCGGCCGGCTGTTCTGGCATTTCTTCAAGACCTACACGGAGAAGGTCTGGGGCATCAAATGCACGGAGATCCAGGCCGATTGGGCAACCCAGCGGATCAAGAATCTCTCGCTGCGCAAGGCGGTCTGGAATGCGCTCACGGGCGCCAATGACACGAGCAGCCTCATCGAATCCTTCGATTATCCCCGCCTCGGGCCGGGGATGATGTGGGAGGCGTTCCGCGACAAGGTTGTCGCGAGGAATGGCGAGGTGCGCATGAACGCGCGCGTGTCGCGCATCCATCATGCCGACGACAAGGTCGTCGCGCTGGACGTGATCGAGGGCTCGGGTGTCGAGACCAATCGCTATCGGCTGGAAGCGGATCAGTTCATCTCCTCCATGCCGCTGAGCGAACTCATCCTCGCCATGCGGCCCCCTGCCCCGGCGGCCATCCAGGATGCCGCTCGCACGCTGCGCTATCGGGACTTCCTCATCGTCGTGCTCCTCCTCGATGCGCCCGATCCGTTCCCGGATAACTGGATCTACATCCACAGCCCCGAGGTGAAGGTCGGCCGCATCCAGAACTTCCGCTCCTGGTCGGAGGAGCTCATCCCGAACGCGCATACCTGCAGCATCGGCATGGAGTTTTTCTGCCAGCAGGGCGACGAGCTGTGGTCGAGCCCCAACGAGGAACTCATCGCGCTCGCCACCAGGGAGCTCGAATTCCTCGGCCTCGCGAAATCCGCCAATGTCATCGACGGCCATGTCATCCGCCAGGAAAAGGCCTATCCGGTCTATGACGGGGACTATCGAGAGGCGCTGGACATGATACGCGGCTGGCTCGCCGGCTTCAGCAATCTGCAGGTGGTCGGCCGGAACGGCATGCATCGCTACAACAATCAGGATCATTCGATGATGACGGCGCTGCTGGCGGTGCAGAATATCCTCGGCGGGAAGCATGACCTCTGGAGCGTCAACGTCGAGCGCGAATATCACGAAGACATCGAATCCTCGGCGAAGCTGAGCGCCGAGACGTGAACGACACGACTGGGGACAGGACGCCGCGGGTCGCCGTGATCGTTCCTGCGTGGAATGCAGCCAGCACGATCGAGCCTTGCCTCCGCGCCATCGCGGCGCAGACCTGCCCGCCTGTGGAATGCGTGCTGTTCGACGATGGCTCCACGGATGAGACGCCCGGCATCGCGGAGCGTTACGGCGTCCGCGTGATCGGCCACGCCGGCCAGCCGATCGGTCCGGCCGCGGGACGAAACCGCGCTGCGGCGGCTGTGGATGCCGATCTGCTGATGTTCGTCGACGCGGACGTCGTCCTCGCCCCGGATGCGCTGGAGAAGCTCGTCGCGCCATTCGCGTCGCCGGAGGTCATGGCGGCCTTCGGCTCCTATGATGCGTCCCCGCCGTCCCGGCGCCTGAGCAGCGTTTACGTCAACCTGCGCCACCATTTCACGCACCAGCGTGGCGAGCGGGAAGCGCAGACATTCTGGTCGGGCATCGGCATGGTCCGGCGCGAGGCCTTTCTGGCACTCGGCGGTTTCGATGCCGATCTCTTTCCATGGCCCAGTATCGAGGACGTCGAGCTTGGCGCGCGGATCGTCGCCTCTGGCGGCCGCATCCGGCTGGTGCCGGAAGCGCAGGGCGGGCATTACAAGGACTGGCGGCTGAAACAGCTCCTCCATGCGGACATCTTCCGCCGCGCCCTGCCCTGGAGCCTGCTCATCGCGCAGGGCAAGGCCCCCTCCAACGCGCTCAACGTCTCCCATCGCGAAGGGCTGAAGTCGATTCTTTCGGGCTGCATCCTGCTCGCCCTGCTCATCGGCTTGTTCCAGCCTCCCGCTCTGCTCGGGGCGGCGGCGCTGTTCATTCTCTACTGCATCGCCAACCGCGATTTCCTCAGCCTCGTGTGGCACAAGGCCGGACTGGTGGCCGCCCTCGTCGCGGCAATGCTGCATTGCCTGTATCATTTTTATGCGGCGGCCGTCTTCGCGCTCGTCTCGCTTGCGGCCCGCCTCGGCTTCATGAAGCCGACACGGCACAATGGCGCCACATCCAGGAGGCGGAAGCTGTGAAGCTGCTCGTCACAGGCAGCAGCGGTCTGG
Organism: Sphingomonadales bacterium; assembly: GCA_017304105.1. Classification (GTDB taxonomy): domain Bacteria; phylum Pseudomonadota; class Alphaproteobacteria; order Sphingomonadales; family Sphingomonadaceae; genus Sphingobium. Next base: position 6,910 of record JAFKLU010000364.1, on the reverse strand, counting down.
TGGGCAGCGTGCTCGTCGAGCGGCTGCGCGAAGAAGGCCATGAGGTCCGGCTGTACGATCTCCGCCCGAAGGACGGCGCACCCTCGCGCGATCTGCGGGACGAGGCCACGCTTCGGGAAGCAGTGGCGGATTGCGACGGCGTCTATCATCTGGCAGCGGTGTCCCGCGTCGCATGGGGCGAAGAAGCGCCGGAGATCTGCGCGGACATCAACGTCCGCTGCACCCGCCTCCTTGTCGATGCCATGCTCGCGCAAGGCAGGCCGTGGCTCGTCTTCGCGAGTTCGCGGGAAGTCTATGGCGATCCTGCCTCCAGGTTCGTGACGGAGTCCGATCCGGTCGCGCCCCTCAACGAATATGGCCGCTCCAAGGCCGCCGCCGAGCGGATCGTGAGCGAGGGGCAAGCGCAGGGCCTGCGCACCGCGACCCTGCGCCTCTCCAACGTCTATGGCACGATGAACGATCACCCGGATCGGGCCGTCCCTGCCCTGCTGTGGCGCGCGCACCGGGGCGATCCGATCGAGTTGACCGGCGGCGACAATTATTTCGACTTCGTCCATGTCGATGACTCCGTGGCGGGGCTGAAGGCCGCTGGCGACAGGCTGGCCGCCGGTCAGGAACATGTGCCGACCGTGCACCTCTCCACCGGCGTCGAGACGAGCCTCATCCGGCTGGCGGAACGCGCGACGAAGCTTTGCAACTCCTCGTCCCGCATCGAGCGGTTGCCGGCACGCAGCTTCGACGTGTCGGGCTTTTGCGGCGATCCCGCGCTAGCGGGCAAGGTGCTGGACTGGCGCGCCAGGATAAGCCTTGAGGAAGGGATGGCGCGCCTGCTGAAGCTCATGGTCGCGCAGGGAGCGCCGATACCGCCGGCGTTCCGGCCGGGACCACAGGCACAGACACCGCAATGAACGGCGCCGCCATCGACCGTCTTCTCATCAGCCGGACGCTCATCCTCTGGCTGATCCTGCTCTGGCCGCTGGTCCTGTTCGGGGGGCCTGCCGTCTTCCCGGACACGGCGAGCTATTACAAGGGCGGCGCCGTAGCGGTCGACATCGTGACGGAAAAGCTCGTGCCGGCGCACGCACCCGCCGTGAAGCCCGCGACGCCCGAGCAGTCCGCGCAACCCGCCGGCGGCACCGAAGGCGCCGACAACACCAGGCTGGTCCGGGACGTGAAGGGCGTGCGCTCCGTTTCGTACAGCGTCTTCAGCTATGTCTTCTCCGGCCCCGGAGCCAGCCTCATCCCCCTCGCGGCGATGCAGGGGCTGTTCCTCGCCATCTGCCTTGCGGCGACCTTCAACGCGGCGACGGATCGCAAGCCGCGCCACTTCTGGACGGCGCTGCTCGTCCTCGCCTTCGCGACGACGCTCGCGCCCTATATCTGCTACGCCATGCCAGACGTCTTCGCCGGGGCGACGATCCTGCTCCTCGCCCTGATCGGCGCTGAGTCCAGGCGGTTGAGCACGCCGCTGCTGCTGTTGCTGGTCGTCATGGCCGCCTTCGCCATCACCACGCATCCGAGCCACATCCCGCTCGCCGCCGCGATGGTCGCGATGACGGCGCTCCTGACGGTGGCAAGGGCGATCAGGGGCGATCGCGCGGCCGTCACGACCCTCGTGCGCATGGCCGGTCTGCTGGCCTTCGCGATGGTGGCGGTGATCGCCACCGGCATCATCGGCTTTGGCGAGGCGAGCATAGCCCCGAAACGCTACCCCTTCGCCCTCGCCCGCTCCCTGGAAATTCCCCCGGCGCGCGCGCATCTGCTCACCATGTGCAAGTCGCAGCCGCTTCAGGTCTGCAAGCTCTATACCGATCAGACGCTGCCGACATCGTCCTACGACTTTCTGTGGGGCGAGCACGGGATCGAGAATATCGCGACCACGCAGCAGATGCAGGCCCTGCGCGACGAGGAGCCGGCGATCGTCTGGGACATGTTGCGCAGCGCGCCCTTCAGAATCGGCTGGATCGCGACCGAGGACGTGCTGCGCCAGCTTGCCACCTTCGATCTGGGCGGTCTGACTTTCGGCCAGCGCGTGCAGGAAAGCTCACCCGTGACCATCGAGTTCGTCAAGGCTCACGCGCCCTGGCGTTTTCCGCTCAGGCTGGTCGACGGATTGAGCATCGCGTCGGTCCTCCTGTCGCTCGTCGCCTTCGCCCTGTGGCTGCGGCGAAGCAACCGCAACGCCGCGCTTGCCACGATGCTCATCGGAGGCGTCGTCGCGAACGCCGCGATCTGCTCGATGCTGTCGACGGTTGCGAGCCGCTATCAGGCGCGCGTGGTGTGGCTCTTGCCGCTTGCCGCGCTGCTGCTCTGGGCGGGACGGCGTGGCTCCAGACTGGCCTTGCCGTCGCCCGGCGCCTCACGCCGGCGCTGAGGCGTCGGCGGCGCCACGAGTGGTGTTAAGAAAGGCGAAGGGACGAGCGCCGTCCTCCTCATAGTCCGCCAGCGGTGAGAAAAGTCCGGGCTGCACCGCCCCCGGCCGCAGCATGCTGCGAACCCAGGCCAGATGCGCCAGTCGAAGATTGGAATTGCGCCACCACAGCGGATTCATGAGATAGGCGCGCGCGCCCTGTTTCAGCGCCTGCAGATAATCGCACTTGCGCAGAAAGGCCGGCAGCAGCCAGGCGATCATCATGGTCCGCGCATCGCGGAACAGCTGATCGGGCGCATCCGGGAAACCAGCTCGCAGGTCCCCAAGCACTGCCTCGATCGCCCGCAACTGGTGCGCGGGTCGCGCCTGCGACATGCTGCCTGCCACGAGCCGATAAGCGACCAGCAGACGCGGCACGTGAACTGGACTGGCGCGGGCGCTCAACTGGACCAGCAACTTCCAGTCCTCCGCGCCCTGCGCCGCGCGCTCCCGCAGGCTTTCGTCATAGCCGCCGGCCGCCTGCATCGCGGCGCGCCGGAACACCGCGCCGCTCCCGCTGCGCACGGTGTTGAGCGACAGCAATCCGGCAAAGTCGATGCGCGGCTCTGCGTTCAGGATGCGGTCGGGGAGAAGCCGGTCCTCCTCGTCAATGCGCAGCGTGTCGCCAAAGGCGAACGGCGCGGAAGGGTTTGAATCGAGGGCGCCCACCATCTCGCCAAGAAAGTCGGGATGCCACAGATCGTCTGCATCCAGCGGCGCGACGAACTCCCCCCGGCTTTCGGCGATCCCGCGATTTCGCGCACCGGCAAGACCACGATTTTCCTGTCGCACCACGCGCACCGCATCCCGATAGGGCACGATCCCCTGTTCCAGATCGTCCGGCGAACCATCGTCTATGATGAGAACTTCAAAATCCCGAAATCGCTGCGCCATGACCGATCTCAGCGTCCGCTCGATCGACCAGAGGGATTTATAATAGGGAATGATGACGGAAACCCTCGGCGCCTTCGGCTGCCGAACAATCGGGGCGAACCCGTGTCGAGAGGTTTCATCGGCATTCAAGGCAAGTGACTCGCGGCCCTCGAATACGCGCAAAGTCTGAAGAAACGGCTCATCAGATCAGGCAAGGCTGCGGCGTCGAACCCAAGCCCGACGCCGCGCCGCCTTCAGATCTGGTCCAGCGCCTGGGCAAGATCGGCGATGATATCGTCGATATGCTCGATACCCACCGAGACACGCACCACGTCCGGCCCCGCGCCCGCCTCGATCTGCGCGCCTTCCTCAAGCTGACGGTGCGTCGTCGAGCTGGGATGAATGATGAGCGAGCGCGTATCGCCGATATTGGCGAGATGGCTGAACAGCTTGACCGAGGAGACAAGCTTGACCCCCGCCTCATAGCCTCCCTTCACGCCGAAGGTGAAGACCGCCCCGCCCCGGCCGCCAAGATAGCGCTGGGCGAGCGCGTTATACTGGTCGCCCGGCAGGCCGGCATAGGACACCCAGTCCACCTTGGGATGCGTCTGCAGCCATTGCGCCAGCGCCATCGCATTGTTGCAATGCCGCTCCATGCGCAGCGACAGCGTCTCCATGCCGGTGAGCGTCAGGAAGGCGTTCATGGGCGCCATGGCGGGCCCCAGATCGCGCAGGCCCAGCACCCGGCAACCGATGATGAACGCGATCGGCCCGACCGGCGCCAGCGCCTCCTGGAGCACCATGCCATGATAGGAGGGGTTGGGCTGGGTCAGCGCCGGGAACTTGTCCGACGCGCCCCAATCGAACCGCCCGGAATCGACGATCAGGCCGCCGATGGAATTGCCGTGGCCGTTCAGGAACTTGGTCGTCGAATGCACGACGATGTCCGCGCCATGCTCGATCGGCCGGCAGAGCATCGGCGTCGCCAGCGTATTGTCGACGATCAGCGGAACGCCCGCATCATGCGCGACCTTTGCGATCGCCTCGATGTCCTGCACCACGCCGCCCGGATTGGCGAGGCTCTCGATGAAGACGCAGCGCGTCTTGTCCGTGATCGCGGCGGCGACATTGGCCGGATCGTCGGCATCGACGAAGGTCGCGTCCCAGCCGAACTTCTTGAAGCTGAGGCCGATCTGGTTGAGCGAGCCGCCATAGAGCTTCTTGGCCGCCACGATATGGCAGCCCGGCTCCATGAGCGTGTGGAAAGCGATGAACTGCGCGGCATGGCCGGAGGCGACGGCGAGGCCGGCCACGCCCCCTTCCAGCGCCGCGATCTTCTTCTCCAGCACGTCATTGGTGGGGTTCATGATGCGGCTGTAGATGTTGCCGAACTGTTCGAGATTGAACAGGCGCGCGGCATGATCGACGTCATCGAACACATAGGACGCGGTCTGGTAGATCGGCGTGACACGCGCATTGGTCGCCGGGTCCGGCGCGGTGCCGGCGTGAATGGTAAGCGTGTCCAGATGCTGAGACATGATCTATCCTCCTCCAAAGTGCATGTCGCCGCGCGGGCGGCTCACGCGTTGCCGGTCGCCGGCAGGTTGTGACCCAGTAGGCGGAGCAGATCCTCTGCGGCCTCGACGACGTTCGTCCCCGGGCCGTAGATCGCCTGCACCCCCGCCTCTCGCAAGGCTTCATAGTCCTGTGGCGGAATAACGCCACCCGCTACGACCTTGATGTCCGCCCGACCAGCATCGCGCAACAGGGAAACGAGTTCGGGGATGAGCGTCTTGTGTCCGCCCGCCAGGCTGGAGACACCGACCACGTCCACCTGCCGGTCGAGCGCCAGCGCGGCCGCTTCCTCCGGCGTCTGGAACAGGGGGCCGCTCACCACCTCGAAGCCCATGTCGCCGAAAGCGGAGGCGATGACGTTGGCCCCGCGATCATGTCCGTCCTGCCCCAGCTTGGCGACGAGCACGCGCGGCTTGCGCCCGAGCCGCCGCCCGACCGCCTCGATCCCCTCCACCACGCCGCGCCAGCGCGCTTCGCCCTCATAGGATGCGCCGTAGACGCCGTTGACCGGGCTCGGCACCGCGTCATGGCGCCCAAATGCTTCCTCCATGGCCGCGCTGATCTCGCCGAGCGTGGCGCGGGCGCGGGCCGCCTCGACGGCGAGAGCGAGCAGATTGCCTTCCAGACTCCGTTCGGGCTGAGCGAAGTCGAAGCCTTCGCCTGAGCGGAGCGAAGGCACCTCGCCTTCGGCTCGGCGGAGCCCTCCGACAAGCTCAGGGCGAACGTTTTTTCCCGAAGCCGCCTCCCGCAAAGCCGCCAGCGCCGCCCGCACCGCGGCCTCGTCCCGCTGCGCCTTCACCCGCTTGATCCGCGCCACCTGCGCCGCGCGCACCGCGCTGTTGTCGACCTCCAGCACGTCGATCGGCGCCTCGTCCGCGAGGCGATATTTGTTCACCCCCACGATCACGTCCTCGCCGCGGTCCACCCGCGCCTGCCGCGCGGCGGCGCTTTCCTCGATCATCGCCTTGGGCCAGCCCGCCGCCACGGCGACGCTCATCCCGCCCTCGGCCTCTGCCCGGTCGATGAGGGCCTGCGCCTTCTCCGCCAGCTCCGCCGTCAGCGCCTCGACATAATAGCTCCCGCCCAGCGGATCGACGACCTTCGTCACGCCGCTTTCCTCGGCGAGGATGATCTGCGTGTTGCGCGCGATCCGCGCCGAGAAGTCGGTCGGCAGCGCCAGCGCCTCGTCGAGCGCATTGGTGTGCAGCGACTGGGTGCCCCCCAGCACCGCCGCCAGCGCCTCGACCGTGGTGCGGATGACGTTGTTATAAGGGTCCTGCTCGGTCAGCGACACGCCGATCGTCTGGCAATGCGTGCGCAGCATCTTCGAGCGCTCGTCTCGCGCGCCGAGGCCCGTCATCGCCCGGTGCCAGAGCAGCCGCGCCGCCCGCAGCTTGGCGACCTCCATGAACAGGTTCATGCCGATGCCGAAGAAGAAACTCAGCCGCCCCGCGAACGCGTCGATATCAAGTCCCGAGGCGACGCCCTGCCGCACATAATCGATGCCGTCCGCGATGGTAAAGGCCAGTTCCTGCACCGCCGTCGCCCCGGCCTCGTGCATATGGTAGCCGGAGATGGATATGCTGTTGAACCTGGGCATTTTCGCCGAGCAATAGGCGAAGATGTCGGACACGATCCGCATGCTCGGGCCGGGCGGATAGATATAGGTATTGCGGACCATGAACTCCTTGAGGATGTCGTTCTGGATGGTCCCGGTGAGCGCCTCCTGCGCCACGCCCTGCTCCTGCGCCGCCACGATGTAGAAGGCCATGATCGGGATCACCGCGCCGTTCATGGTCATGGAGACGGACATCTCGTCGAGCGGAATGCCGTCGAACAGGATCTTCATGTCCTCGACCGTGTCGATCGCGACACCCGCCTTGCCGACATCGCCATGGACACGCGGATGATCGCTGTCATAGCCGCGATGCGTGGCGAGATCGAAGGCGACCGAGAGCCCCTTCTGCCCCGCCGCCAGGTTGCGCCGATAGAAGGCGTTGCTCTCCTCCGCCGTCGAGAAGCCGGCATATTGCCGAATCGTCCATGGCCGCC